>NZ_JAYKTT020000045.1:0-176320 GCF_038404745.2 Chlorogloeopsis sp. ULAP02
TATATAAATTATTGGTGTTAGCAGAACTTAACGAAGTTATGGCTTGCAGCAAATCCTGATATGTTTTGGCTTCGAGCTACCATCACAACATACCAATTATGGGTGTTTAATTGAGCAGGATCAGGTTTATGCCGCGATTCAGAAGTCGCTGACAATAATTACCCAAGCAATACTCAAATACCTATCATTGATTATGTTAGCCCCCAAAGATTGGCAACCAAACCTGTACATCAGCCATACTGGTGATGATAAAAACAGATGATCTTCTCTTGTTAATTGAGAAGTAGTATCATTAATGCTAAAATTAGCAAGCACCAGCTATGACGAGCGCACTCACAATACACGAGGAAGTTGAACTTTGGGATGAGTCAGCACAAAATACTCTCCAACCTAAATTTATAGAGCCATTTGAATTTTACGTGCAAACGCCCCATTACTTGGGAAGTGGCTATCAGAAACACATCAAATTACATCCCGAACTGGAACTGAGTATCGTTGACTGTGAGTTTCGCGACGATTTTGTCATTAAGTATCCAACTGCAAGTCATCCCCTGCAATTTGGTGTATTCCTACCAGAAGAAGGTACTTTTATTTCAGGGGGTGGGATTCAACGGGAGAATAAGGTTAGGTATTTTCAATCTCTGCGGGTATTGGGGATTGACATTAACATGTCTCCTGAGTTGTTAGCTACCTTTTTCCCTGGTGAAGATGGAGAGATTCCCCCAGAATTAAAATTATTAGCAAAGGGAGATGATTGGCAAACACTGGTTCATCCAGAAATGACTCCCACAGTACGATTTTTGACACAACAAATATTGAATTGTCCCTACCAAGGAATTACAAAACGAATTTACTTACAAGCAAAGGTATTAGAACTTATCGCTTTACAAATATCTCCTTTGCTAGCGGGTGGTGATTTTTACCAACCATTAAAATCTGATACCATTGCTCGGATTCATCATGCCAAACAAATTATTCTATGTCGTTTAGAAAATCCCCCTTCACTGATAGAATTAGCTGGGATGGTTGGGGTGAGCGACAGGACTTTACGCCGAGGATTCCGAGAATTATTTGGCACGACTGTCCATAGTTATCTTACCGAGAAGCGGATGGAAAAAGCCGAGCAATTTTTGCGCTTCAGTAATATGACAGTTGCCGAAGTTGCAAATTTAGTCGGTTATACTCATTTGGGTCACTTTGCCGCAGCCTTTAAGAAAAAGTATGGCATGACACCAAGAGAATGTTTGTTAGGCAAAAAGTCCGTTTCGGGACTGTAGACCTGTTACTAATTAACGAAAATCTGCAATTTGAGACTATTCTCTGTTCTGGCTGGTAGCTTAAAAGTTAAAACCAGTTTCGTCAGAAGTGCTGAAAAATCACTGGCTCAGATGCAAAAGTTCTGGTGAGTCCGTTTCGGGATAGACTCAACTGGTTATATTACTCTACACTTTGGTTTGTTGCAATTAAGAAATATACGCAATAAGTAGTATTGTTTCATGGTGTAGGGAGTGATATGAAAAGTTGGCGTTCTACTTCTGGTAATCAGTGTTGTGTGCGTTATCTCAATATTTATCTAGGGCTGATAGTGACTGTAGTCGGGAGTTTCAGCAGTGTACTTGCTCAAGTTGAACAGGTATTAGCATCACAAAATGAGCAACAGACAGTTGTCACGAAAATCAAAACAATCAGCGAAGCTGATTTCCCCGCTACTAGCGTTAAAGATTTACTTTCGCAGTCACCACCTCACCCCCCTGTTTCCCCCCTTAGCAAGGAGGGAGGTGTTGTACTAATTACTGGAGTTAAGGCAAATCCCACCGAAAAAGGTGTGGAGATTATTTTACAGACAAGCCAAGGAGAACAACTACAAGTTACAAATCGCAGTGAAGGTAATAATTTTATTGCAGATTTACCAGGGGCGCAGTTACGTTTAGCAAACGGTGATGCTTTCATATTTAAATCTGAGAAACCCATCGAGGGAATTACCCAAATCACAGTTACGAATATTGACGCGAATACTGTGCGGGTAACTGTGGCTGGTGAGAAGGCTTTGCCTGCGGTTGAGTTATTTGATGATGATATTGGGTTGATTTTTGCTGTTGCATCTACAGCCACATCTGCACAGAACCCCACCCCGCCTGCGGCACCCCTCCCCTTACCAAGGGGAGGGGAAGGGGAAGGGTCAGAACAACCCGCAGCACAACAGGATGAACCAATTGAGTTGGTGGTGACGGGGGAACAGGATAGCTATCGCTCAGAAGAGACCTCAGTGGGAACAAGAACCGACACACCATTGCGGGATATTCCCCAGTCAATTCAAATTGTACCGCAACAGGTGATTCAAGATACTCAAGCGCGGAGTATTACCGAAGCTTTAGAAAATGTTCCTGGTTTGATTGCACAAGGGGCGGGTGCAGCAAATACAAGGGATTACTTTACTGCCCGTGGCTTTGAGCAATATGATGCCCTGGTCAATGGTTTACCGGATCAGCACATCACTTCGGATGGCAATATTTTCAATGTTGAACGCATTGAAGTTTTACGGGGGCCAGCCTCTGCCTTGTATGGGGATAGTGGTAACGGTTCTGTCGGTGCGCTGATCAATTATGTAACTCGCCGTCCCTTGAGCGATCCGTTCTTTGAGGTGGAAGCCAGTGTTGGGAATTATGGCTTTTACCAGGGTACTATTGATGTCTCTAGTCCGCTCAATTCTTCTAATTCGATTTTGGGGCGGCTGATTGTCGGTTATCGCAATTATGATAGTCCGGTAGAGTTTGCCACAGCGGAAACTTTTGGTGTTGCCCCCAGCTTAAGCTTCCAACTGGGCAGCAGAGCGAATCTCATCGTAGAGGGCGATGTCAATTTCATAGAGCGTAACTTTGCAAGTGCTGTACCTGTCGTAGGTACACTGCTACCCAACCCCAATGGTAGAATTCCATCTAGCTTCAACCCGGCAGGCCCACTTGATGATGCTGCAACAATCATCAACGGGAGGGTAGGCTATGAATTTGAATACCAGTTTAGCGATAATTTAAGGCTTCGCAATGCTTTTCGCTATAACTTCGCTTTTACGGATTCTAACGGAGTATCTGAAGTTTTTCCTACGAGCCTAGACGCAGACAACCGCACTCTCAACCGGACAACAGCCTTTTTCAGAGGTGACTATAACTATTATTTACTTGATACAAACCTGTTGGGCAATTTTAAAACAGGCGAAGTTGAACACCAAGTTTTGTTTGGGTTTAGCCTCAGCCGTTATGATATTGACCTTGCTGGACGCTTTGGCATACCAATGGCACCTGTCGATATTTTTAACCCAGTTTATGACCAGACTGTTACTCTTGGAGACGCAACCATCGATAGCTTAACCACAACGGATGTTGCTGCTGTGTATCTACAAAATCAGATTACATTGCTGCAAAATCTCAAACTGCTGGTGGGTGGACGCTTTGATTTTTCTGAAAATCGCAGAATTGATCGGTTGGCTGATACAGAGTCGAGCCAGTCAGACACAGCCTTCAGTCCTCGTGTGGGCATTGTGTATCAGCCGATTGAACCTATTTCCCTCTATGCCAGTTATGGGCAATCATTTAATCCACTCATTGGTAGAAGTTTCTCTGGTGAGTTTCTCATCCCAGAACGGGGAACTCAGTATGAAGTTGGTGTCAGGGCTGATATTACCAATCAGCTCTCAGCTAATCTCGCTTTGTATGACTTAACTCGTTCTAATGTGACCACTAGTGACCCCGTGAACCCTGGATTTTCCGTACAATCGGGTAAACAGAGGAGTCGGGGCATTGAATTAGATATTAATGGCGAAATTCTGCCTGGCTGGAATATTATTGCTGGCTATGCTTACACTGATGCCAGAGTTTTGGAAGATAACACCATTCCTGTGGGCAACCGTCTGTTTAATGCCCCAGAACACGCGGTTAACCTCTGGACAACTTACCGGATTCAAAGTGGTCCAGCCAGAGGGCTAGGTTTTGGTTTAGGGCTTTATTATATTGGCGAGCGTCCTATAGATAATGCTAATACTGTTAACCTACCTAGTTTCGTCAGAACAGATGCGGCAATTTTTTATGAAAGAGATCAGTTTCGCGCGGCTTTGAACATCCGCAACCTCTTCGATATAGAAAACTATGTTAGTAGATATGGCTCCAGTGATGTTGTTCATATCGGCACTCCATTCACGATTCAAGGTTCTTTATCATGGCGATTCTAAACCTGTACACTACATGATGATCAGATCAAGACGCATTTGGGTATCTCTCCTCTTTGCTGCCAGCTTGACTTTACTGGTGATTTTTTACCAAGGCAACAACAGTTTACCCAAGGCTGAAACCAATACAATTGAACAGAATTGTCGCATGGTTCAGCACGGCATGGGTGTCTCCTGTATACCTGATCAACCTCAACGGGTGGTGACGTTATCCACTATGGATTTAGCGAATGCCCTGGCGCTGGGCATCAAACCCATCGCCACTGCCAATGATTTTAGAACAGCCACAGGCGAATTCCCTCCTTATTTGTCTTCCCATGCTCAGGGAATACCAACTCTGGGCAATTCTGGCCAACCGAATTTGGAGAAAATCCTGTATCTGAAACCAGATCTGATTTTTAGCTGGTGGGGTAGCCCTCCCAAATCAATCAATCCTTTGGTGAGCAAAATCGCCCCAACAGTTGCCTACAGTTGGTGGGAATCAAGCTGGAAAGAAATTTTTAATTCCACAGCTAAACTGTTAGGGAAAGAGCAAGCTGCCCAAGTTGCTTGGCAACATTACCAAACTAAAATTCAAGACTTGAAAACTGCACTAGGTAACCGTTATCAAGATAAAAAAATATCCTTTATCTACTTTTACTTTGGTCGAATAGGCACAAATGTCAACAATTCTTTTCCCGGATCAATTTTAAAGGATGCAGGTTTACAACGCCCGCCAAACCAGGATAGAGTCATTGAACCTTATGGTTATACAGAGTTTTCTCTAGAAGAAATCAATCAAGCCGATGGCGATGTTCTCTTTGTTGCTAGTTTTACCGATGATGATCAAAAAGTTGTGGAGAATTTGCAACGCAATCCGCTTTGGCAAACATTAAAAGCCGTGCAACAAAAGCGAGTCTACTTTGTCAGTGGGGTGACGTGGATATGGGGTTCAGATATGATTGGCGCTGAAGCAGTGATTGATGACCTGTGGAAATACCTTGTGGAAGTACCAGACAGCAAACAGGGATAATTGCTTGAATAATGTGCCAGTGCGATCGCAATGTAATATACTTATATACTTTAATTCAAATTCGGGGCGAGTCAGGTGATCGCTCCTGACTAAATTAATGATTTTAATTTGCCTGTAGCCAGTCGAGTAAATCAGCCATGCTGGTAAAATCAAGCAACGCTACTCTACGAACCGCAACATTTCAAGACTACAAATTTTCGATAAATTCTTCATCTGAAACACCAGCTTGATTCAAAATACTTTTGAGCGTTCCAATTGCGACTCAGCAACGTATACATCATCTCCCCAATAAACAATAGCTGTGAATGCACGATTCATATTATGTTTGAGCCTACGCTACTTCAATCTATATCCTATTACAAACCAGATTTTAGTGCGTTATTGTCGTTTACCTGGATCAGAGATGTTATATTGTGTCCGCTTAAAGACTTATTATTAAGGCTGACGCGGGGACACGGAGACAAAAAGACGTGGAGAAATTTTAATCGTAATTGATTAGCCGAACTTGATATTATTCATTAGCGATTGTTTTAAGTATTTAAATGATCGCGCTAAAATCTAATTGTCAGCGGTCTAAATTGTGTAATTTACTTGCAGCCAGTTGAGTAAATCTGCGTTCGGTTCAGCCGTTAGAGTGAAAATTTTGTTGTTTATAGAAAATATACGATACGGGCAATGCATTATTACAATCTTTGAGTTCAAACTAAATGCACGATCATACTAACCCGAACCTCATATCCTAAAACAGGCAAAGGACATGAGCAAGCAACTATCACTTGAACAACTTCTTAACTGTGGCTTGGAAACAAACACAGCCTCCGCAATACTACCACGGGTCAATCAATGGCTTGTCTCCCTTTCTGCTGTTGAGTGTTGGCAGCATTTGGTTCAATATATTCTCAAGCCCAGCCATCCTTTTGCACTCCACGAACTCCTCTATAAAACTACCTTCTCTGATTGGGATATCAGCCAAGGGCAACCTCCAGCCTGGTTTCCTTCTCCTGAGCAAATTCAGGCAACTAATATCGCCGCATTGATGAAAGTGCTGAAGCTGGATTCTTACGCAGAACTTCACACTTGGTCGGCACAACATCGGGCTGAGTTTTGGGAGATGATGATTAAACGGCTAGGTATCTGCTTGCAAAAGCCATACACTCAAATTGTTGATTTATCGCAGAGCATGGAGTTATCCCAATGGCTGGTAGGTGCGCGTCTTAATATTACCGATAGTTGTTTTCAAGCACCTGCCGACAACCTTGCGATTATATTTCAGCCGGAGGGTGGCTCCCTTACAACTTGGACTTATGGAGAACTCCTGGCTTTAACCAATCGAATTGCTAATGGGTTAGTAGAAGCTGGCTTTGTTCCTGGGGATGCGATCGCTATTGCTATGCCGATGAGAGCTGAATCTGTGGCGATATATTTGGGGATTGTTAAAGCAGGTTGCGTAGTAGTCTCGATTGCTGATAGTTTTGCTGCCGATGAAATTGCTACACGCTTGCGCATATCTAAAGCAAAAGCAATTTTTACCCAGGATTATATCAGGCGTGGTGGAAAGCAGTTGCCTCTTTATACTAAAGTCGTTGATGCTAAAGCACCGAGAGTGATTTTGGTAGAAACTGACACGGGGAGGTGGGGACACGGGGAGGTGGGGAATGAAGAGGACACCCAGACACGAGGACACCTAGACACGGGGAATGTTTTTGATCGTTTCTCCGCGTCTTTAAAACTGCGTCTTGGTGATTTAACTTGGGAGAAATTTCTCAGTTCCAACGATAAATTTGATGCCTTCTCTGCTCATCCAACTGCTTACACTAATATCTTATTTTCTTCAGGTACTACAGCAGAACCAAAAGCAATTCCTTGGACGCAGACAACCCCAATTAAGTGCGCGAGTGATGGGCATTTACATCATGACATTCATCCACAAGATGTGGTAGCGTGGCCGACTAACTTGGGATGGATGATGGGGCCATGGCTAATTTATGCGAGTTTAGTAAATAAAGCAACTATTGCCCTTTATGACGGTGCGCCTACAGAACGAGGATTTGGTGAGTTTATTCAGGATGCTCGTGTCACTATGCTGGGCTTAGTTCCCAGTTTAGTCAGTAATTGGAAAACCACCGCCTGTATGCAAGCACTTGATTGGAGCGCTATTAAAGCATTTAGTTCGACGGGTGAGTGTTCCAATCCCCAAGATATGCTGTTTTTGATGTCCTTGGCTGGCTACAAACCGATTGTAGAGTACTGTGGTGGAACGGAAATCGGTGGGGCTTATATTACTGGTACATTAGTGCAACCTGCGATTCCCTCTACCTTTACCACACCTGCTCTTGGTTTAGACTTTGTGATTCTCGATGAGGAGGGGCATCTCGCGGATAAAGGCGAGGCGTTTATCGTTCCTCCTTCAATTGGACTTTCTACTGAACTGTTAAATAAGGATCACCATCAAGTTTACTTTGCTAATACTCCCACTCTAGGGCAGGTACAAGGCACTGCCTCTCCTACTCCCTTACGCTGTCACGGCGATCAAATAGAGCGATCGCCTAATGGCTACTACCGCGCTCTCGGTCGTGTTGACGATACCATGAACTTAAGTGGCATCAAAGTTAGCTCGACGGAGATTGAGCAAATTCTCAATACTGTAGAGGGAATCTGCGAAACTGCTGCGATCGCTATTTCTCCTCCAGAAGGCGGGCCAAGTCTACTAATAATTTACGCAGTGGTTGAGTCTAATGTAAAGACTGAAAAAGCAGCACTTAAAGCTTCCTTGCAAACGGCAATTAAGCAACGCCTCAATCCGTTGTTTAAGATTCATGATGTTGTTATAGTCGAGTTTTTGCCCCGAACTGCCTCCAATAAAGTAATGCGTCGTGTGTTACGCGATCGCTATAAAGTTGCAGTTCCCAAGACATAAAAGACATACTCATATCATACGCATCTATCTATATTTACGGTTCTCCTCCAATTGTCATCTTTATATTTCAGGAGGAATAAATAATGACAAGTATCGAACTAAAACAAGAAAATATAAATCTCCTTAAGCTTGAAGATTATGATGTAAGCCGAGAATGCGGTTTTTTACCAACCCATCTGCCTGCCAACGTTCAATTGCCGGAGGTGTTTCGGCAAGTGCAACAAGCTGCTGCCTTACTACCCAAGTGGCTGACTACTGGCAAAATTCGGCAAGTTGTAGAGAAACTCCCAGAAGTAGACGTGGAGCAAGCAACTTTAGACGAGATGCACTTGCGTCGGCTCATGCAGGTGTATTCTTACCTAACCCATGCCTATGTTTGGGGTGAAGCTAAACCTGTAAAAGTGCTGCCGCGCAATATTGCCGTACCTTTTTACAATATTTCTCAAAGTGTAGGTAGACCTCCAGTATTGTCTTATGCTTCCTATGCCTTAGACAACTGGGTGCGAATTAACGAAACTGAACCGATCACAATTGGCAATATCATCATTGCGCAAAACTTCTTTGGTGGATTGGATGAAGACTGGTTTATTCTTATTCATATCGATATTGAAGCTAAAGCTGCACCTGCACTCTGTGTTATTCCTACTCTTTTAGAGGCAATTGCTCAAAATGATTTTAGTGAAGCGATCGCTGCTTTAGAAAACATCAAGAACGCATGGACAAACATCAACACCACCATGAACCGGATGCCAGAAGGTTGCGATCCCTATATTTATTACAACAGAGTGCGTCCTTACATTCATGGCTGGAAAAATAACTCTGTACTACCAGAAGGACTCATATACGAAGGCGTAGAAGTTTGGGGCGAAAAACCTCAGCAATTTCGTGGCGAGACGGGCGCACAAAGCAGTATTGTACCGACGATGGATGCTCTATTCAATATTTCTCACGAACACGATCCACTGTGGCAATTCTTGATAGAAATGCGGAATTATATGCCACCAAAACATCGCGCTTTTATGGAAGAAGTGGAAAGGCGCTCAACACTGCGCGATTTTGTTAGAAATAACATGGATCAAGTACCAAAGCTTAGAGATTTATATAATGATTGCGTATCTCTTATAGAAAAATTCCGTACCCAACACCTAGAATTTGCTAACCGCTACATCCATCAACAAACTGCAAAGTTCAGCAACGATACCAAAATTGGCACAGGCGGTACACCATTCATGCGGTATTTGCAAAAACATCGTGATGAAAGCCGACGACATCTTTTGGAATAAATGTTCGAGTATGGGAGTTGTCGATTCTTGACATTCAGCAACGCACTTTTAGCTTTCTATAAGGTGGGCATTGCCTGTCAAAGCCTATAAGATATTTGAGATATAGATGAGCAATGCCCACCCTACATTAACTTCCTTGAATTTTCTTGTCATAACCAGCCCACTCTTTAGCACGCAAAAGATACTTTTGAATTTTACCAGTGCTAGTTTTAGGTAAAGAACAAAATTCCACAGCAGTAGGACATTTAAAAGCTGCTATTTGACTGCGGCAAAAATGAATTAATTCATCTGCGGAAACGTTTGCTCCTGCTTTTAAAGTCACAAAGGCTTTGGCAACTTCTCCTCTTTTGGGATGAGGAATGCCAATAACCGCACACTCTAATACTGCTTCGTGGCGATAAAGACATTGCTCGACTTCAATACTGGAGACATTCTCGCCGTTGGTAATGATGATATCTTTCATGCGATCGCGCACTTCAATATAGCCATCAGGGTGCATCACTGCTAAATCACCACTGTGAAACCATCCTCCTCTAAATGCACGTTCTGTCGCCTCTGGATCGTTATAATAGCCTTTCATGACCATGTTTCCTCGCATTACAACTTCACCCATCGTTTGTCCATTAGCGGGGACATCATTCATATCTTGATCTACAACCCGTAAACTATCTCCACAAACATAAGGAACGCCTTGACGCGCTAACAGTTTTGCTTTTTGCTCAATCTTTAAATTGTTCCAGTTTGACTGATATTCGCAAACAGTATAAGGCCCATAAACTTCTGTCAAACCATAAGTATGAATAATTTTTGCCCCAATATTAGTAATTTTTTCTATCAATGTTGGTGAAGGAGGCGCACCTGCTGTCATGATTGTCAAAGGTTGTTCTAAATGTTGAGGACAATCTGGATGATTCAGCAAAGAAATAAGTACAACTGGGGCAGCATTTAGATGAGTTACGCCTTCTTGTTGAATCAGCTTCCAGACTTTACCAGGATGAAATTTACGTAAACAAATATGAGTACCGCCAATAGCAGTAACAGCCCATGTAAAACACCAGCCATTACAGTGAAACATAGGTAAAGTCCATAGATAAACAGAGTTGGAAGTTAAAGTTGCTTCAATAATTTCGCCCAAGGAGTTAATATAAGCGCCTCGATGAGAGTACATCACCCCTTTTGAATGACCTGTTGTTCCACTGGTGTAATTAATAGTAATTGTCTCCATTTCATCTTGAGTCACCCAAGGGAAAGGAGCAGGATTACCACTTTGCATAAATTCTTGATAGTCCTGATTTTCATTGGGAAAACTATCTTCAACATCATTAATATTTATAATTTTTTTAACTGTTTCTAAACTATTTTCATCAAATTGAATTAAATGAGCTAATTCCCTATCTACAAAGAGAAATTTTGAACCACTCTGATTGAGAATATAAGTAACTTCTTGAGATGTTAAACGAACATTAATAGATACTAATACACCGCCCGCTAGAGGAACAGCAAAATGAGCTTCTAGTAGTGGGGGAATATTAAAAGACAAAAAAGCTACTCTATCTCCCTGTTGCAATCCTGCATAGCGCAAAGCCGAAGCTAGACGATTGACATTAGCCGCAAATTGAGCATAAGTTAAGCGTTGTTGACCGTAAACAATAGCAACTTTATCAGGATAAGTTATGGTGCTGCGCTTAAGAAAAGTTAAAGGCGTCAGGATGTTTTGGTAAACAAGTTTGTGATTCATTTTTATAACCAATCTGCTAAATCTAAGTTTACGTAGCCAAATAATGGATTTTGCAACTTTTATTAAAATTATGTAAATAACATTTAGAATTTTAGAAATTTCCAGTAGAATTATGACTTCTTGATACTATTTTTGTTTTTGATGCATTGACTTAAAAAATCATGGATAAGCATCAGTATCGTTCTTATTGGCGTGCCAATACAACTTTAATTCGCAATCTTTTAATAATCTGGGCACTAGTTTCCCTCGTTTTTAGTATTTTGCTGGTACAACCGTTGAACGCAGTACGTTTTTTTGGCGTACCTTTGGGTTTTTGGATGGCGCAGCAGGGTTCAATTTTGATATTTGTAGGGCTGATTTTTACCTATGCCTTTCAAATGGATAAGTTAGATCGCAAATATAATCACAAGAAGTGAGGAAAGGCTGTGTCAGTAGAACTTTGGACAATTGTAATAGTAGGGTTATCTTTTTTAATTTACCTTTACATAGGCTGGCGATCGCGAGTCAAAGATAGTGAAGGTTTTTTTGTAGCAGAACGAGGGGTTCCCTCAATTGCCAACGGTGCTGCTACAGCAGCTGATTGGATGTCTGCCGCCTCGTTTATTTCGATGGCGGGGCTGATTTCTTTTATGGGCTATGACGGTTCAATTTACCTGATGGGTTGGACTGGTGGCTATGTGCTGCTGGCATTACTGCTAGCTCCTTACTTACGCAAGTTTGGTAAGTACACAGTTCCAGACTTTGTCGGCGATCGCTATTACTCTAATCTCGCCCGCTTGGTAGCTGTAATTGCCGCTATTTTTGTTTCTCTGACTTATGTAGCCGGGCAAATGCGGGGGGTAGGAATTGTTTTTAGCCGCTTTCTGCAGGTTGATATTAATACCGGTGTAGTCATTGGGATGGTGATTGTTGGCTTTTTTGCAGTCTTGGGTGGTATGAAAGGCATTACCTGGACGCAAGTAGCACAGTACTGTATCTTAATCGTTGCCTACTTGATCCCGGCGATCGCCCTCGCTGTATTGCTGACAGGTAACCCCATTCCCCAATTGGCATTTACCTTTAGTGACATCGCTGACAAGCTCAATCAAATCCAAGTTGACTTGGGATTTAAGGAGTATACCCAAGCCTTTGTCAACAAACCAATGATTGATGTGCTGTTCATCACCTTAGCACTAATGATCGGCACTGCTGGTTTACCTCATGTTATTGTACGTTTTTACACAGTACCTAGTGTACGTTCCGCTCGTTTTTCCGCTGGTTGGGCGCTACTATTCATTGCAATTTTATATACAACTGCTCCTGCCCTTTCCATGTTTGCCCGCTACAACTTAATTACTTCGCTGCACAATCAAACAGTAGAAGAAGTACGGCAGCTAGACTGGGCAAACAAGTGGGAAAAGACAAAACTATTAGCTTTTGAAGATAAAAATGGTGACGGGCGTTTGCAGCTAACTCCCAGCAAAGACACCAACGAAATTACAATTGACCGAGATATCATCGTTCTTGCTACCCCAGAAATAGCTAAACTTGCACCTTGGGTAATAGCTTTGGTAGCTGCAGGTGGCTTGGCTGCTGCTTTGTCCACGGCATCGGGATTATTACTGGTAATATCAAGTTCCATTGCCCACGATGTCTACTATCGTATTGTCGATCCGCAAGCATCAGAGCAAAAACGGGTGTTTGTCGGGCGCGTGATGGTTGGTTTATCGTTAGTTGCGGCTGGGTACTTTGGCGTCAACCCGCCTGGGTTTGTGGGTGAAGTGGTAGCTTTTGCCTTTGGTTTAGCTGCTTCTAGCTTCTTTCCAGCAATTATCCTCGGTATTTTCGACAAGCGTACCAACTCCACTGGAGCGATCGCCGGGATGTTAACAGGTTTAATTTTCACAAGCATTTATATTATCGGCGTCAAGTTTGTAGGTATGCCAGCTTGGTTCTTTGGAGTATCCGCAGAAGGCATTGGCACGCTGGGGGCGATTATTAATTTGATTGTCACTTGGGTAGTTTCGCGCCTGAGCGCACCACCACCAGTAGAAATTCAGGCATTGGTGGAAAATTTACGTACCCCCGATCTTGAAGACAAACAAGCTGTAGCGACATTAGAAAACTGATAACACAAGGATGTAGGGGAATATTATAGAGACGGTCTCTATAAAAAGATATTTTTATGATAACGACCACAGATGGACACAGATAAACACAGATAAATTATCCGTGTGTATCTGTGTTTATCCGTGGTCGATTTCTAAAACATTATTTTTACTTGTCTTAAATTTTCTACTTTTGCAAGCTGCGCGGATCGAGTGCATCTCTCAACCCATCACCTAATAAGTTGAATGCCAGCACTGTTAGGATAATTACTAAGGCTGGTGGCCAAATTAACCAAGGTTGCAATACCAAAATTGAAGCATTAGTTGCTAGTGATAACATGTTGCCCCAAGATGGATCTGGTTGTTGAATTCCCAATCCAATTAGACTAAGGACTGCTTCTGCGCCAATAAAACTAGGAACTGCAAGGGTTGCAGAGATAATTATGTAAGTTGCAGTTTGTGGTAGGATGTGACGAATCATAATATAGAGTGGTTTTCCGCCCATTGCTTGTGCAGCTTGCACAAATTCTCGCTCTTTGATGGATAGTACCTGTCCGCGGATGACTCGTGCTAAACCAGCCCAACTAATAAACGACGTAATCAACACAATTAGCACAAAGCGTTCAGTACTAGAAAGCCCTGGTGGTAAAACAGCGCCCAAAGTTACCAAAAGGTAAATGCTGGGAAAAATCATTAGTACTTCAGCCAAGCGCATCGTGATAGTGTCAACCCAGCCTCCAAAATAACCAGAAATTCCACCAACAATCATCCCCAAGGGAAAGGTTAAGGCAACTCCCACAATTCCAATAAACAAACTAATCCTACCACCGTGTACTAAACGACTGAACTGATCACGTCCTTGATCGTCAGTACCCAAAATATTGATTTTTGTTTGATTAGTAGTACCAAATAAATGCCAATTTAAGGGAATACCAGGGATGATAGTTACCTCATCCCACTGTGGTGGCAGTGGCAAACTTAACTGAAACAGACGATATTCAGCACCTTCAACAAATAACCGTACTGGAGAGGGCTTGCTTTTGTCTACAATCAGTTCGCGATCGCCTGTTTCTAAATTTGTATCTCCTTGAATTGTCGGATAAACATGAGGGCCGATAAACTGCCCAGACTCTGAAAACCAGTGAATTTTGGTAGGTGGCAGTAGTGAACCGTTTGGTTGCGAAGCATAAGGATCGTAAGGAGCGACGAAATCAGCTGCAATTACTACCGCATAGAATATTATTAGTAAAATTGCTCCAAATCGCGCCAAAGGATTTTTCTTTAGTCTTTGCCACCAATTCATAGTTGTTATTTGTCCTTTGTCGTCTGTCCCAAATCAATAATTAATGAATACTATATTAAGCGTGTAGTTGCTCAACTAGATACAACTTGTCTTCTTGAGGCATTTCATGTTCCACAACGAACACATTCGAGTAAAGATTAGCGATAAATTGTTTACCCTGTTGTGTCAAAGATAGATAACGCAGTCCATCTTGGATATACGGATAAACCACATTCCAGTAGAACTTAGCATAGTTTTTGCGTAAATCAGCAGGAGTTTGATACCCCAAAACTTTATTCATTCCTGTTTCTTCAAACTCGTAGAACAAAGAAGTAATTTTCTTTAAATAGCGAGGATCGCTTAATTGCCCAATTAAATCCGCAGCACGCACCAAGCCTGCATAGCTATCAGTACAGTGATGATCCTCGGCTGCTGGTACTGGGAAACGAGTCAATTCAATGTTGCTTTTAATTACCTCAGAATCTATCAGTTTATGACCGCCAAAGCGTTCATTAATGAAAAGTTTTGCCCTATCCACATGATACGGTGTCAAACTAGCATCAGAAGCTCCTGGAGCTAAACGAATCATGATGTGATCTTTACCTGTAGCATACAAGCCTTCTAGCTCTCGATCTTGGCGACACACACCTTTAACGTAGCCGATATCATGACACACTAGGGAAATCATAAAATGCAGCCAATCTTCACTGGATACTCCCCCTTCGCGAATGTGTTTGCCACGCAACATTTCCTGTCCAACCAGGGTGACAAGGATTGAGTGTTCTACATTATGATATAAGGCGTCACTATTGGCTATGTTTTCTAAAGCCATGTTGCCCGCCCAAGCAATAATATCTTGATAATCACTTTTAAAACAGCCGTAAGTACGGTAGTAGCCTTCTCGAATTTGCTTTACAAAAGCGTCTATTAATATTTCCGTCGAATTAAACATACTGGTTTCTCAGTCGGACAAGTTGATATCAAAATTTACAAGTACCTTGACGTGAAATTAAAGTTAAGCACAATTAGTTTATAATTGTATTGATTTTAACATTATATTTTTAAGTGTTGTTCAGATGCGATCGCGGCTGATGAGCGCTTATGTATGGGTTTTACATCTAATTAGTTTTTCATATCAATGCTATTGTCGGCTGCGATCTAGATCCAAAAGTTCTGTGATTCAAACATCGTGCAGTTTTCTGCCTGATGCAAACCATATTTGAACAATAGCTGTTGAAAACTTATATATAATAATTGTTATCTAGATTTTGGCTAATAACTGTTCGCGGGTGTAGTTCAGTGGTAGAACGTCAGCTTCCCAAGCTGAATGTCGTGGGTTCGAGTCCCATCACCCGCTTATAATTCAAAATGGGGTAATTTTTGGAAACAACTGGCGAGCACCAAGCCATATACTTCGAGGCTGGCTTTTGTGAGATGAAATTGAACCTTTAACGCCATTGATGTTTGTGCGATCGCAGCTTAATCCATCCTATTGTCTAACACTATCCCTGGAATTCGGGACAACTCTCTGACATTATTAGTTACCAGTATCATCCCAAAAGTAATTGCTTGGGATGCTATCAGCATATCCATTGAGCCTTAATGTTATGAGAGTGGCTTTTTCAGCAGTAGTTAAACCATTAGCGTCTGTGATATTTATGTGTTTGAGAATTACAGCCATTTTCATGATGAATAGACCACACGATACTGTAAGGGCGGGTTTTGTTTCAATCTCTAGCTCAAACCGAAAGGATATCTGCTAAACCCGCCTCTACAAAAAATTGTGATTCAAATAAATGAATTGCAAATAAGGGTAACAAGTTCCTACTTGCTAGGAAAACTAAATTGAATGGAAACCTAGCGAACTCCCGCAAAACCAGCTTGCTTGATCGCTTGTTGTCCTTGATCACTGAGTAAAAGATTGGCATAGGCTTCTCCAGCCTCCTCTTCCTTACCGTTGTTCTGTTTAATAATCACAAACAAGTTAGTAGTAATTGGATAGCTACCATTTTTGATCGCTTCAGTATTAACTTGGTTGCGTTGACGCGGGCATTGCTCAGGTGTGACTAGAGGTTGGCGATAAGAAGGAACAAACTCAGTAGGAGTGTTACCGAGTGGTAAAGGCTTGACGCTACATTGAGGCACTATGGCACGGGCAGAACCATAATATATACCTCCAGGGGTTTTACTAACTTGACGCAAAGCTTCTGTGGTAGAAGATATATACTGAACATTAGAACCAAGCTGTTGTTTACTCACGTCTGTGTGAGTAGGGAATATTACTGAATCTATATTTTCTGGATTTCGCGAGAAAGGAGTAATAGGTAAGTCTTGTCCACCTACTTGTTTCCAGTTAGTAATTTGTCCCAAATAAATTTGCTGCAACTGCTCAACTGTTAAACCAGGCACTTGCAGTGATGGGTTGACTGCTACCGCAATTCCATCAATTCCAACTTGGCGTTGCTCAAGGGTGAAACCTTGTTGTTTAGCTAAAGTGTATTCTTCTTCTGTTAAAGGACGAGATAACTGAGCAAAGTCCAATTGCCCGTTAAGTAACATCCGAATGCCTGAATTAGAACCAGGACTACCTTCAATAGGACTGATATAACGCAATTGTAATTCTGGGCGATCGCTTTGAATGAGAGAATCTACCAATTGGCGGATAGGCGCCCAGGCTGTACTGCCACCATAGTTATATGAGCCGACGGGAACATTAGCAACACTGTTAAAAGTAGATCCAGAAATCAAGGTAGGATTTGAGCTTTGCCCGGAGGAAGAGACTGCATTCTTGCGTACCAAAGTGTATGGCCGTAAAAACCACCATAAAAGCCCACCGATTACCACAATAGTCATCACTTTACCGATGATCAAGCCTCGAAGTAAAAGTGTTGCTTCTTCGTTCATTACAAACTTTCTTCGATTTGTATTGTCCATATGTCTGTTTTATCTGTATTGATGATTCCGAGCTAAATCAAGTAATGAAATTTTTAAAGATGCTATTTCTACTAATTGCTAGAAAAGTTAAAGAAAATGAATTGCTAACATTTAATCATTAAACCGGAACATCAACTAATCAAACATCTATGGATAGAAGTCATGCTATGTAAAACTTTATGACCTTGGTGCTATTGTTTTTTTAGCTCACCAATAGTATTGTCTGCCAGTGGACAATTCACCAAAAGCATTAATTTGTTACGAATTGGTTCTACAATTTTTTCTAGAAAACTCTTTGATTGATTCGGTTGATTTAGAACTATTGTACTTGTCTGAAGAAATATATAAAATAAAACGACCACTACCAGACTAGTGGTAGCGCCAAGGCTTACCCCAAGTAATAAGACAGATTTTTTATACGGCAGCAAAGAACTAAAATCGACATTTCTACCTACTGGTACAGGTTGTAAAGTCGATGGTAGTTCCCGAACTGCAAGAAGTGCTTGCAAAGCTTCTGTTGCTGAATGGTAACGTTGGCTCAAGCGCTGGCGAACCATTGTATCTAAAACATTGGCAAGAGCGTTACTTACCTGTGCTTTGTCACGCCAAATTACTTCTCCTGTGTTCGGATCTTTTGGCAGTTGATCGGCTCTTAAACCTGTCAGAGCTTGAATACCAATCATTCCGACTGCGTAAACATCGCTGCTAAGTTGTGGCTTTCCTTTAGATTGTTCATTGGGCATATAGCCAGGAGTACCAATTGCAACATTGATATTGGCTTGTCCCTGCTCGTTAATACCCAGAGTACTCATTTTTTTGATACTACCAAAATCAATCAGCACAATCTTATTATCCCAGTGCCGTCGCATTAAATTTTGGGGTTTAATATCCCGATGAATGATATTGTGTTCGTGGACAAAGACTACTACTTCTAAGATGTCCCTTAACAAATCAAAGACTGCTTCTTCGCTCAAACATTGAGATGGTAGGATTTCTTTAGTCAAATCATGACCATCAATAAATTCTTGGACTAAGTAGAAATCTCCATTTTCATCAAAATGGGCAAACAATCTGGGAATTTGGTCGTGATTATTGCCTAACTGGTATAAAACTTCTGCTTCCCTAGCAAATAAGCTTTTGGCAATAGGTTCAAAATCAGCGTTGAGGCTTTTCGGTTTGAAATGTTTAACTACACAATGGGGTAACCCTGGCAAGTCCAAATCGACAGCCAAATAGGTATCGCCAGAACCTCCTCTCCCCAGGAGTTTGACGATTTTGTAACGATTGCGAAGCGTTTTCCCAATTTGCGGGAGAGGGTACTGGTTCATAGATTGCATTCTAAATGCTATTTTACCTACCAGTTCAAGTACTGAATAAATCTACTTGCTACTCACTCTTGAAATTTGTGATGTTAACCACAGCATTTTAGAGAGTTGGTAGTGAGTGTAGAGTTAATTCTAAAGAGATTTACTTGATTGGCTTAGTCAATATTTTTCTAGACATCCTCATATTATGAAGTTTCTGCAATGATTTTAATACCGTACAAATGTACCTTAAGTATGGGACTTAAGTAAAATTAACAGCAATTAAGTAGGGGACTAGGGATTAAGAATCAAGAAATCCTAGTACCTTTTCCCCACTCCCCAGTAGTTATTCTTTCGTTTCAACAACTAAGTTGGGCAATCCCTCTAATTTTTCTACGGGCGAAACTTCTTCTGTTGATGGCACAAAAATTTTTAAACTTGCTGGCAGGCATTTAATCTCCACAGGAGTTTTTCCCAAAATTTCACCATCAACGGCAACTTTTTGGGCTGGATCGGTTGTAATCTTGAATCTTGTCGCCCGCAGATAACCAATATCATTTCTTTCTACAGCATTTCCTGTAGAAGCTGTTTGAAACAAATGAAAAGCAGCGGCGATCGCTGCCGCTTTTGTTGCAGGGGCTACGATTGTTAAATCTAGCAATCCATCATCTACAATAATTCCTGCTGGGCCTTGCGCTAACACCGAAGTTGGAGGAGCTGCATTAGCCACTGTTACTGCTGCTGCTGAGGTTTTAATTATCTTATCTTCTGTTTCAATTTCTACTTCAAAGGGCTGTAATTGTCGCAGTTGTTGCAATCCAGCGAGGATGTAGGCGATCGCACCAAAACGATTTTTTGCTTCTCGATCTGCCTTTTCTACGGTTTCAGCTTCAAAGCCAATCCCTGCGAGCAAAACCATCGGGCTGCCGTTACATTCAGCCGCATCCACAGTTCGAGTCGTACCCTGCAAAATAGTTTGGCAAGCACCTGCTATTGTGTCAGGAATTCCTAAAGCTGCGGCAAAAGCATTTGCTGTTCCCCTAGAAATAATGCCGAAGGGAATATCTGTACCTACTACAGCAGCAGCAGCAGCAGATAGAGTGCCGTCTCCCCCAGAAGCAATAATGGCATCTACCCTCCTTTCAACGGCGGCATGTGCCAAATCATCAGCGCAAGTATCTTCTGTTGTCATTTGAATATCTAGATCAAATGCTGGCTCTAACATTGACCGAATTTGCACTAAATCTTGCTCTGAGTCACCTTGCCCTGCTACTGGATTAAAGATAAGGCAGGCCGATCGTTTCATATGCTAAAAAAGTCTAATTAGTAAAGGTTCCTACTTAATTATTAACGTATCTATTGGTCTTAGTACGAATAGTTTCTAGTCATGAGTAAGTGGATGATCATATCCACTATAAAAGACACTTTTGCTACTTATACTGCTTTTCTATCTTCTAGCAATTTTACATACGCATATTTTTACCCAAAGTCAATAAGTATTAGTAATTTAAAATTTAAATCCGTAATTAATAAAGATTTGATAGAGATTGATGACTATAAAAAAAGATAAAACGATACATCTTTTGTTGAGCTTGGCATTTACCAACAAGCTTTAGTTTGTAAAAAACTATAACAAAAAAATGTTATCTGGCATACAAACGAGGAATCATAACGACAAATAAACAGATACCAATTTTGGTCATCTTGCTATAAAAATAAGGAAAAATGAAAGATTCTGATGCAAACAGGTATAGCAGTGTGTCTGAGTCAGAACAATTCAAATACAAAACTCAGACAAGTCACAGGAGTGAAAGTACCACTGTTTTTAGTCGTTTAATTTCGAGTTTTTTGCAGTTCAGTAAAATTCTTGCTTTTTCGGCAGTGGGAATGCTCATCAAAGCGTTCCAAATCACATCTCGGTTGTCTAAAAGCATTAGGCAGGGTACGGCTATAGTTGCACTAGTAACAGTTGCAATTGTTGCTGGGCATCTTGCTTCGGCTCAAGTAGCCTCACCTTTACAACCATTGAGTAAAATCACAGTTCCACAACCAGATAATATCGAGGACTTTATTAGGAATAAAACAGCTGCGATCGCTCTAGGAAAATCTCTGTTCTGGGATATGCAACTTGGTACAGACGGCATACAAGCTTGTGCTAGCTGCCATTTCCATGCCGGAGTAGACAACAGATCCAAAAACCAAATCGATCCGGGGCGATCGCGTGTCAATGCCGACAAAACTCCAAACCCAGATACAACTTTCAATACAGGAGGCAGCCCAAACTATCAGTTACAGAAAGGAGATTATCCATTTCACAAGTTAGCAAATCCAGGCGATCGGGCTTCGACAGTTTTGTCCGACAGTAACGATAGCACCGGCTCTCAGGGAGTATTTAGGACAAGATTTGTTGATGTCATTCCTGGTAGTGACAGGGACAATATAACTCCACTTCAAGATGACATTTTTAATGTCCAAGGCACAAACGTCCGCCAAGTAACGGCTCGTAATTCACCCAGCACAATTAATTCAGTATTCAACTTCCGCAACTTCTGGGATGGAAGAGCACAACACATATTTAATGGTGTGAGTCAGTTTGGGTTAAGAGATCCTAATGCTTACGTTTTGAAGGCAAGCCAACCTCGACTACTTGAAGATGTAAAAGTTAGTATCAATAATTCTTCTCTAGCTTCCCAAGCCGTTGGCCCACCACTGAGCGCTTTGGAGACAGCAGCCGAAGACCTTCCCATTGCACCATTCCGAGTACAGGCATCCGAAAATAATGACCGGATTGTAGTGTCTGATGCCAATACTGGTCAACAAGTTGCAGTACTGAATCCTGAAGGTGAAACTGTCAGTGGCAGGACAGACTTAATGCCACCAGAAACAGAACCACTTCCAACCAATAATCAGCAGTTTCAACGCATTGGTAGAAAGTTGGGTAAGAAGTTACTTGCTCTTAGACCACTTAACAAGCAACAGGTAGCTAGAGATGACAGCGTTCTCAGTCGCTACAGCGGCTTTCCTAGAACTGGTCTGAATATAAGTTACGAAAATCTGATTAGGGAAGCTTTCCAGCCAGAGTGGTGGAACTCCAATATCATCATCCGCATTAACCCAGAAACTGGCGAGCGCAGATTCCTGCCAAGACAGAGAAGGCGTGCCTTAAATACCAACGAATACACATTGATGGAGTACAACTTCTCTCTATTCTTTGGCTTGGCAGTTCAGGAATACGAATCGACTCTAGTTGCCGATCAAACACCATTCGACCAATTTCTTTCGGGAAATAATGGCGCTTTGACATCACAGCAACAGCAAGGATGGCAGATTTTCCAAACTAAGGGTATTTGTATTGGCTGCCACGGTGGCTCAGAATTGACCGTTGCCTCGGTTAGCAGTGCTAACAGTCAAGGAAGAATTAGACGTGCGCCACCATTTGCAGGAGGAAGAGTTGAAGACGCTGGTTTCTTTAATATCGGTGTCAGACCTCCTCTAGATGACCTTGGTGTAGGTAGTAATGACGCATTTGGCAATCCACTTTCGGAATCACGCTTGGCCTTGAATGGAACTTTTGAGGAGTTACTCGGTGAAGATCCACCTGTTATCCCTAGCAGTGAACAAGATTTGGTTGCAGACGGAGCCTTCAAAACTCCAGGACTCCGCAATATTGAACTTACTGCGCCTTACTTCCATAACGGTGGACAATTGACCCTAGAACAAGTAATAGATTTCTACAATCGCGGCGGGGACTTTGGTCGGAATTTGCCACCACTGAACCTAACCGCAGAGGAAAAACAGGCGTTAGTGGCATTTCTCAAAGGTCTTACCGATGAGCGAGTTCGCTTTCAAAGAGCACCTTTTGACCATCCACAATTATTTGTTCCTAATGGTCATCTTGGCAACCAAAATTTTGTTACTATCGATCCAAATGTTACAACCCAAGACGAAACTACACAAGCTAGGGATCAACTCCTAGAAATACCTGCTGTTGGTCGTAATGGCGGTAAATTACCTCCAAACTTCTTGGGAACTTAATTGTTAATAAGGAGAATCACGGTAAGATCCCCGACTTCTGGTGAGAAGTCGGGGATCTTAGTTTTTATTTACCTTCTGCCTACCTACGCTCTTGCGCGCAGCGACTTGGTGCAAGTAGCCGTACCTACCCTACCCTGCGGGAACCCCTTTCGGGGAACGGGAACAGCTTCGCTGAACGGAAGCCGCTAGCTAACGCAACGCCTGACGGCGAACGCGTCTACCGCGTCTACTGCCCTCTGCCCTCTGCCTTCTGCCTTATTTTCAGAGTAGCAATATGTGCAGAAGTTAGTTTGTGAAAGCGCCACAAAAAAATCACTCCTGCGATCGCCACCCCGATCGACTGTCCGATCCACAATCCAACACCGCCAAGAGCAAAGTAGAACCCTAGCAGATAACCACTGGTTAACCCTACACCCCAAAATGCCAGTAAACTGAGCAGCATTGGTACACGTGTATCTTGAAGTCCGTATAAGGCACCCATAGCTGTTTTTTGTACACCATCCAACAGTTGAGCCAAGGCTGCAATCCTCAGCATTGATACTGCCAGTTTGAGTACGTTGGCATTTTCTGGATTATGAATATCCAAATATATTCCAACCACTTGCTGGGGATAGGTGAGCAGTATAATTCCTGTGAGTGTCATAAAAACTACCGCCATCGAGATACTGATATACCCTGCTCGTCGTGCACCCTCAAGATTTCGCTGTCCTACCCACACACCAACTCGCGCAGTCGTAGCGAAAGACATACCTAGAGGCACCATGAAAATTACGACAATAGTTTGAAAAACAATTTGGTGTGCTGCCAATACCTCGGTTCCCAATAAGCCCATTAGATAGGTGACAACTATGAACAGCCCAAACTCCAAGGTAATAGTTACTGCGATCGGTACCCCAATCCACACCAACTTCTGAAGAATTTGTGGTGTGAGGCGATGGAAATTCTGTAAGAATTGGTAATCCTTCAGTTGCTTGTGTTTGAGTGTGTAACCAAGTAAAAGCAAGAACATCACCCAGAAACTGAGTCCACTTGCCAAACCTAATCCTGCCAGTTCCATCCGTGGAAATCCAAACTTGCCGAATCCTAAAACATAATTACCTATAACGTTGACGAGCGTTCCCACAACGACAATAGTCATCACTGGGCGAGCTTGAGAAAGTGCAGAGACATAGCTTCTGA
Source organism: Chlorogloeopsis sp. ULAP02 (assembly GCF_038404745.2). Lineage (NCBI taxonomy): Bacteria > Bacillati > Cyanobacteriota > Cyanophyceae > Nostocales > Chlorogloeopsidaceae > Chlorogloeopsis > Chlorogloeopsis sp. ULAP02. The sequence continues at coordinate 23,991 of NZ_JAYKTT020000045.1, forward strand.
GCATGGCAAACCCCAAAGCTGGAAAAGTTCCCCACAAAATGAAATCTAAATATCTATCTGCTAGCGCCACAGTTTGTTGTGCTTGCCCAAAAAGAATCATTACCGAATCTAGATGCCCGATCATGAACATCATCGGGATGCCAAAAAGTAGCGAGAGCCATAGTCCTTGACGTGCAATTTGCTCGATTTGCGTTTTTCGACCTGCTCCATAAGCCTCAGCAACAAGCGGACTGACTGCCATGACAACGCCGCCTATAGTATTTAGCAAAAACTGAAAGGTAGTTGATGCTAATCCACCTGCCGCTAGGCTTTCCTGCCCTAAATGCCCCATAATCAGAGTATCTGCAAATCCTACAGCAGCTTGGGCAACTTGAGCACTTGCTAAAGGAACAGCGAGTTTGAGGAATTCTTGGATTTCGATTCGGATATTCGATTTAGCAAACGTTTTAGTTGCCATTAAAGTGCCTCTTGGCTGTAAATTTGATTCATAACTTAGAATTTAAAAAATTTAATAATTTCTGACTACGCAAAACTTGCGCAACTCTCAAAATCTTGCGGTGAATTTTGAGTCACCGACACCCGCGCATGGTGCGGCTACACGTATGATGTTTGCCGACGCGGACTACCAAATTTAGCCTGAGAGATTTAATTTGAAAACTTGAAAAGACCCATTCACCCCCCCATCCACAAAGATGGTTCATCTGCCACAAAACGAACTCCATCCTCCAATCTATTCCAGTCAAACCCAAGGTTGGAAAAACATTGTAGTTGAAGAATTTTGCCAACCACCAGGACAGGAGACGTACCAAAGTCAATCAGAGCACACGCTCTGCATATCTCTGAACAATCGCCCGTCTCGCCTGTTACAAGTAATGGGCGATCGCCGCTATACTGGCCTTATCACTCAAGGTGATATCGCCATTGCTCCTGCTGGAGAGTTGTTCTTTTGCCAATGGAGCGAACAGGACAAATACCTGCGTATCCGGATTACTTCGCAGTTTCTCCAACAAGTTGCCCAAGAAGCCTTAGACATTAATCGCGATCGCACAGAATTATTGTCAGAGTTTCGAGTTCGTAATCCCCAAATTGAAGCGATCGCCATGATGCTCCTGACGGAACTGAAGAATGGAGGGCTAGCAGGACAGCTTTACGTTGAATCGCTAACAAATGTACTAACCGTGCATTTACTTAGAAATTATTCTGCTGTTCAACGTTATGTTACTTCGGATTATGGAAAATTAAGCGATCGCCAGCTAATTCAAGTGACTGATTACATCAACGATCATCTGGCTCAAGAGATCAAACTCTCTGACTTAGGTAAATTGCTGGGCATGAGTCAATTTCACTTCGCTCGGCTTTTCAAGCAATCAATTGGAGTAACACCTCACCAATATGTGCTTCAGCAACGGCTAGAACGGGCAAAGCACTTACTCAAACGCACAGAACTACCAGTTATGGAAATTGCCATGTTGTGTGGCTTCAGCAGTCATAGCCATCTCGGTAAATGGATTCGACAACATACAGGAATGGCTCCTAAAGATTACCGATTAAAAGGGAACAGTGAAATTTCTAGTTCCTGAGAATATGTAAAGAAACGTAAAGCCAAAAAGAATAAACTTGATTGCGATCGCGCCTAGTAGAACACCGAAGCGTCACCCACTGCGGTAGTCTAGATCGAAGTGACTTTATCTCTGCTTTTTGACATACTGCTTTATGACCTCAGTTGTTTCCAGCCCCCCCCGCACGATTCGCATCGGTTCGCGCAAAAGCCAACTTGCTCTTGTTCAGACTTACTGGGTACAAGAACAACTTCAAAAAAGTTTTCCTGATATTACTTTTGAAGTCCATACTATGTCCACCCAAGGCGACAAAATCTTGGATGTGGCGTTAGCCAAGATTGGTGATAAAGGATTATTTACCAAAGAGCTTGAATTGGGGATGATTAATAAGGAGATTGACTTTGCCGTTCATTCTCTCAAAGATTTGCCGACTCGCTTGCCAGAGGGGTTAGTTTTGGCAGCAGTTACCGAAAGGGAAAATCCCGCCGATGCTTTGGTGGTAAATGAAAAATATAAAGATAGGCAAATCGATACTTTGCCAGAAGGTTCGGTGATTGGTACTTCTTCCCTACGGAGACTAGCCCAGTTACGGCATCGATTCCCCCACTTTACCTTTAAAGATGTACGTGGCAACTTAAACACGCGCATGGCAAAACTCGATGCAGGTGAATACGACGCTCTTATTTTGGCAGTAGCTGGATTGGAACGTTTGGGAATGGGCGATCGCGTCCATCAAATTCTTCCCAAAGAAGTTTCTCTGCACGCTGTTGGGCAAGGAGCATTAGGTATCGAATGTCGTGCTGAAGATGCAGAATTGATATCTCTCCTCAAGGCGATTGAACATCCCGAAACACGCGATCGCTGTTTGGCAGAGCGGGCTTTCTTACGAGAGCTAGAAGGTGGCTGTCAAGTCCCCATTGGTGTAAATACTGAAATTGAAGGTAGTACTTTAACCTTAACTGGTATAGTCGCCAGTGTAGATGGTCAAAAACTCGTTCAAGATACTGTCAAAGGGGAAACTACAGATGCCGAAAAGCTAGGCACAGAGCTAGCAGAGCGTTTACGAGCCGCAGGAGCGCAAGAAATTTTAGACGAAATTTTTACCCAGATCCAGCGTGGTTCTTGAGATTGAACACCAGCAAATGTGATTATATGAAGAAAGATTTCAATGGCTGAACATTTTTACAGACGCGTTAGTCTGCACTTGATGTTTTGCCAAATGAAATTGAACATATAGGCAGAATCGGGGGAAACACTAATTACCATGCGGATTCTATTTGTTGCAGCTGAGGCAGCTCCCATTGCGAAAGTTGGAGGCATGGGTGATGTAGTTGGGGCGCTACCAAAAATCCTCAGAAAAATGGGGCATGATGTGCGGATTTTCCTGCCTTACTACGGCTTCCTGCCAGATAAAGTGGAAATTCCCAAAGAGCCGATTTGGAAAGGATATGCAATGTTTCAGGACTTTGCAGTTTACGAAACGGTTCTGCCTGGTACTGATGTTCCCTTATACTTATTTGGACATCCAGCTTTTTCACCTCGCCGCATCTACTCTGGAGAAGATGAACACTGGCGCTTCACTTTATTTGCCAATGGTGCAGCAGAATTTTGCTGGAATTACTGGAAGCCGGAAATTGTCCACTGCCACGATTGGCACACGGGTATGCTTCCCGTGTGGTTGCACCAATCTCCCGATATTACCAGCGTGTTTACGATTCATAACCTAGCTTATCAAGGGCCGTGGCGTTGGTATTTAGAGAAAATTACCTGGTGTCCCTGGTATATGCAAGGACACAATACAATGGCGGCTGCTGTGCAGTTTGCTGACAGGGTAACTACAGTTTCCCCGACTTATGCCGAACAAATCAAAACAGCTGCCTATGGTGAAACCCTAGAAGGTTTGATGTCGTTTATTAGCGGCAAACTATCTGGGATACTCAACGGTATCGATACAGAAGTTTACGATCCAGCAACTGATAAATACATTGCCCAAAAGTTTACTACCGATACCCTTGAAAAACGCAAAGCCAACAAAATTGCTTTGCAAGAAGAAGTGGGATTAGAAGTCAATTCCGGTGCCTTTTTACTGGGTATAGTGACGCGGTTGGTAGAACAAAAAGGTATTGATTTGATATTGAATATTCTGGATCGGTTTATGTCCTATACCGATGCTCAGTTTATCGTTCTGGGAACAGGCGATCGCTACTACGAAAGCCAATTGTGGCAGATGGCATCCCGCTTCCCCGGACGGATGAAAACTTATCTACTCTATAATGATGCCTTGGCTCGCCGCATTTATGCCGGTTCTGACGCTTTCTTAATGCCCAGTCGATTTGAACCTTGCGGCATCAGCCAAATGATGGCTTTGCGTTATGGTAGCGTGCCAATTGTCCGCCGCACTGGCGGGTTAGTTGACACCGTATTCCACCACGATCCAACTAACCACACAGGTACTGGTTATTCTTTTGACCGCTATGAACCATTGGATTTGTTCACCTGCATGGTGCGGGCTTGGGAAGGCTTCCGCTATAAAGATTACTGGCAGGAGCTACAAAAACGTGGCATGAACCAAGATTTTAGTTGGTATCAATCTGCTAAGAAATACGTCAAATTGTATCGCTCAATATTTGGCTTGCCTGAAGAAGAAGAAGTGATGCAGGAGCCAGAATTAACTGCAACTGAGCCTATCGCTAAATAGCAGAATTTTCAAGTAAATCTCAAACAATATCAGCATTAATTTACAGCTCATGGTAGTTATTATTCATGAGCTTTTTTTGCGATCGCCTTTTCAAAACAGTAATTTTATTCTTCTGTCTTTCGCCTGAGGTAGATAAATAAAATACAAGCTATACCAATAGTGCAGTAGCCGTTGTAAGTGGGTAGACATAATTAAACACAAATGGCTATTTTTAGACAGTAGATGTAAACAATATTAGACCTACTGCCTACCTTCGCTCTTGTGCGGAGCGACTTGGTGCAAGTAGCCACTTCATGTTTACTGCCTTCTACTTAACACTTGTGAACTAGACAACTTGACGGTTGTAGTTTTACTAGTCTAATACTGAAACAACGCGGAACCAAACACTGTCTAATTGCCGAATACAACCTGAATCATTGTTATGTAAATTTTGAAGCCATGAAAAAAGCCACCCTTTCTCGATTCCATACCTATGGCTTAGTAGGGTTAGGAATTTTCTGTACGGTCATATTAAGTACAAGTTCTTCTGTTTTAACTAAAACACCAAACCATACTTCTGGGCAACAAAAAAATATTCCTGCTTCTAAGTTTATTTGGCCTACTCAAGGCATTGTTTCTCAAGGTTTCCGTAAATATAATCATGAAGGAATTGACATTGCCGGCGCACATGGAACTCCTGTTGTTGCTGCCGCATCCGGTACAGTAATTAAAGCTGGTTGGGATGATTGGGGATTAGGCAAAGCCGTAGCAATTAAGCATTCTGATGGCAAAGTCACAGTCTATGGTCATAATAGCCGTCTTTTAGTGAGTAAAGGTAAACAAGTTACTCAAGGTCAAATTATTGCTGCAATGGGTTCTAGTGGTAACAGTACAGCACCTCATCTGCATTTTGAAATACACTCTCATGGTGGTTTGGCAGTTGATCCTTCTAGCCTATTGTCATCTACAATCGCTGGCAAAACACCACCACAGCAGATTGCAAATTCTAGTTCTAAAAAAGCTATTCCTCAAGTAGTCTCTTCACCCACAGTTTCGCCTTCCAAACCTATTCCTGTGGAAGTTTTATCTAAAAATACTGATGTTGAATGCAACGGTAACATAGTAATTCAAGGAGAGACAGCAAATGCTTTTGTGAAAGTCTGCCAAGAAAATGGCCAATTATTTTATATCGGTCAATTAAAACAAGAACCAACGAAACCGATCAGATTACAAGCTATCAACATTAACACAACTAAGTATCGGGCAGACAATGGTAGTTTTTCTTACTTTGTTACACCAAATGGAGTTGAAATTTGGCGAAATGGTAGTCTAGTGCGATCAGATCATTTTTACACCGCAAAGCGATTACCAAGCTAAAAATTTTTCTATCTTCAAATGGGCAAATCTTAACATTTTCAAGACTACATGACCTATTTTGATAGGTAAGTTTGCATTTAGTCATTATTGCGTAAGGATAGTGCTCATTTTTCATCCGGACATTTGTTAACAAACTTATTGTTTTCTTAATCCAATTCTAAATAAAAATCTCGTATGATTATACGTAATTTAAATTACACTCAAGCAATTCTCAGTGAAAAGCGAAGCAGATCTCAGCTTTGACTTGGTATTGCTTAGTAAGGAGGTTATTTTGGAGTATCTTGCTTATTCAGAAATGGCTCTTGCCAATGCAGAGCCAGATTTAGACATTAAGCTTCGGCTACCCGAAATTCAGCTTAAGTTTAATTGGCATAACAGTCTCAAATCTGCTGGATTAGTTTTCGCTAGCTTAGGAGTTTTATTCTCACTTTTAGCTCCGATTCAAGAAGTTTCAGCCGCATATTATGGGCCTGGCGTATATTATGTCAGAACAAATGGTCGTTGTCTGAATGTTCGCAATGGCCCAAGTCTTTATTTTCGGTCTGTTGCTTGTTACAGAAATGGTTCTCGACTACCACGGGTTGTAGGATACAGGAATGGTTTTGCCCGGCTGTCTACAGGTAATTATGTTGCTTCCAATTGGATTAACACCAGACCTGGCAGTTGGCATACTCCTGGTTTAGGAGTAGGTGGTCGGTATTTTCTCAGAAGAGGCTCTAGAGGCCCAGCAGTGGCATCAGTTCAAAGAGCTTTAGGAATAAGAGGAACTGGATATTATGGCCCTGTAACTGCAAATGCCGTCCGAAATTTCCAAGCCAGAAATGGTTTACTTGTGGATGGAATCGTTGGGCCGCAAACACGAAACGCATTAGGAGTATACTAGAGGCACATTTGTTCAGTTAATTCTGGTTGCCTGTTGTAAACAGCAGACAAAAATATTTTGGTGCCTTCAGCATAGCTGCCTTCTATTTCAAGTCCGCCCCAGGTAATTTTGCACAATTTGCAAAATTCGCTCTGCTGCATAACCATCCCCAAAGGGATTTATTGCATTTGCCATTGCTTCATAGGCAGCGGGATTACTTAACAATTCGGCGGCAGTAGAGACAATTGACTGTGGCTTAGTTCCCACAAGTTTAGCTGTACCAGCAGCAACAGCCTCTGGCCTTTCTGTCGTTTCTCGCAGAACTAAAACAGGTTTTCCAAGACTGGGTGCTTCTTCCTGCAAACCACCAGAATCCGTAAGTAGTAGATGCGATCGCATAATTGCTCCTACTAGTTCTGCATAATCTAAAGGTTCAGTTAAAAAAATTCGAGGATGATTCCCTAAAATCGCCTGCAATGGTTCTCGTACCGTAGGATTGCGGTGTAGTGGCAACACTAATGCTGTATCAGGAAACTTGTCTAATATCTGTAAAAACCCTTCAGCAATTCCTTGTAGTGGCTCTCCCCAATTTTCACGCCGATGTACAGTTGCTAGTAAGACACGATATTTTTCCCATTCCATCCCAGGTATACGACAGGCTGGTTCACTCCTCGCCACATTCAGCAGTGCATCAATCACCGTATTACCAGTAAGATGAACTTCGCCCAAAACACCAGAACGCTGTAGATTTTCTACAGCCAAAGGCGTTGGTGCAAAGTGTAACTGAGTTAGTTGCGAAATCAGCCGCCGATTAGCTTCTTCTGGATAAGGATTAAATAAGTCATCAGTTCTTAAACCAGCTTCTACATGACCTACAGAAATTTGTTGATAAAATGCTGCCAAAGTAGCAGCAAATGCTGTGGTAGTGTCTCCCTGTACCAACACTAAATCTGGCTTGCCTTGTTTAAATAATTCTTCCAGTCCTCGTAAACTACGGCAAGTAATATCAGTCAAAGATTGCTGTGGCTGCATAATTTCCAAGTCACGATCTGCCTTTAACTGAAACAGCTGCATGACTTGCTCAACCATCTCACGATGCTGCCCAGTCAAAATTACCTGCGTCTGGAAACCTGGAGAGTGTTGAAATAGTTGAATTACCGGAGCTAGTTTGATGGCTTCCGGACGAGTACCCAAAATAATGTAAATGCGCTTGTCAATAGTCATTAGTTAATAGTCATTGGTTAATAGTCACTAGTTCATCGTCATTAGTTCATCGTCATTAGTCAATAGTCAATAGCAGGGGCGGGTTTTGCTGATTATTGTTCGGCCGAAACCGACAATTAATCTTCTAAACCCGCCCGTACTTATTTGTGAATGGTAAATGCTGAATAGTCAAGGATTAAGAATTATAAATAATTGGTAAAAATGGACAAAAAAGCATGAAAAAACCCGGTATGACCGGGCAGATGCACTGTTTGTCGAATTTAGCAGGTAGGATTATAGTTTGATGTCACATGTCAACGGGCAAGCGGCATAGACGGTTTTTTGCATTTCTTCTGTTTCTCCATGCAACCAGCTTAACCATTTAACTTCGTTGGGGTGGATTCCCTTAGCAGTCAGTACACCTGCACCAACCACAACCGCCAAAACATTAAACAAAATTAAACCACCTGCTACAAGCAAAACAGCGCTAACCGGCATTACCGATTGCAATACAATTGACAACAGACATCCAACCGTAGCCATCAAGACAACTAAAGGAAAACCGACAACCAGCAAGCATACTGCCAATGTAAAAGACCATATTAAAAAGCTTTTGATCATCAACAAAGAGTAACTCTTACCGAAATCAGATGTTTGTGACAAAGTCATGACTTTCTCTCCTAAATACGCAAATTTGATTGGGATTCAGAAGCATATCTGTAGACGTTGATCTCTGAAGGGATCAACAATTAGTGATGTTCAGTATATAAAAACCAATTGATAAGATGAGCATTTATTTAATAAAATTTACAGTTAAAATTTTGTAATTGATGAATAAACACTGATTTTAGGGCTTGACAGCAAACCAATATTTGCCATCTATCTTATGACAGATAAGCAAAAAAGCCCTAGCTAACTAACTACTTCATGGACTGGCTTTCTAGTGTTCTTAATATTTCTTATAAAAAACAAAGACTATTCTCATAAATTCTAGATGCTACCAAAGGTGACACCCTGTTGTTTAAGCCACTTGCGGTAAGTCACAGAATAGCGATCGCTTGGCAAATGAACCTCTGCTTGCAAGTCCAAAGGGAGGCATCGTGGTCGCTGCGATTCTACTACGGCAATGTCTTGACTTATAATCTGGTCTTGCCTGGCAACAAAGGCTTGCTCTGGAATGTGATGAAGATAGTTCTCAAGGAGCCAGAACCACAAAACGCACTCTTCCTCGTCGATTGGAGTAACCATGAAAAATAGACTCATGAGACTATCATCTTGTGCGCGGCGTTGGAAATAACCAATTAAGGGATGATAGAGGTGATACTGAGTCGTCACAAATAACATCGGTGAGTCGGGTTGTCCCGATCTAGTAATCACTTCCCAAACACCGAATTTGAAACTCATACCATCTGGATGCAACTCTAAGTCACAATGCGTTACCTCCGGATGGTTGGAGTCGGCGAATATTCCTTTATGCACAAACGCAAAGTGGGCTGGATCGATGAGGTTTTCAACGACACGTAGAGGGCTAGACTTGAAGTGGTAAGGGCCGCAGAAAATTTTGCGACAGGAGGAGTCTTCCCAGTCTGGAAATGTAGGTATATTATATTGCGGTGTTCCTAGACAAACCCAGAGTAGACTGTAGCGTTCTTGAACATGGTAAGTTTGGATACAAGCTCTTGCAGGGGGCGGCTGGTCTGGGCTAGCCGGAACCCGCACGCATTGACCTTCGGTGTTAAAGGCTAAACCGTGGTAAGGACAAACAAGCGTATCTTTCTCTACCCATCCCAGAGAAAGGCGTGCTCCTCGGTGAGGGCAAAAGTCCTGCCAAGCTAGAGTTTTGTCCCCATTGTGCCAAAGGACTAAATCTTCACCTAGTAGACGCTTTTGTAGAACAGTTCCAGGTTGCAAGTCTTGGGAGTGTGCTAAGACATGCCAATTATTTTGTAAAAACTGGTCTTGCACCATGAAAATTGTACCCATCGAGTGAGTAGAGATTATGATAATTATCTCATCACAAAAATTGCAATCAACGTAGAGAAGTGTACGCAGTAGGAGTTCCCAAAAATAATTTCGCGTCTCTATTGCTGCCAGATATGAAGCAACGTGAATTACCCGGATATTTTCTGAAAGTACAAGTCTAATTCAAATATACAAATATATTTTTATACTATTAAATCTAGTTACTTTCACTATGCATAGATAGGGAACCTGCTGTGTTAAACATATTGTTATAGGCATTGAGTAAATTGTGAACAGAGGTAATCCTGAGATAATGTAAAAAAAATATCAGTAATTGAACTTGCCACCCGCCACAGTCAAAAACGAATTTTTGTATTCACAAAGCGCTTCTCTGAACTGGAGGAGTGAAGCTAGTATGCATTTATCAAAAAAATTATGACAGAATCACAAACCCCATCAACTCCGACCATACCTCGCAGCACCGCTCCACTACCCCCGCCGCCACCAACGATCGCCACTCAGCGTCAAGCAACCCAAACATTAGATATGTCGGTAGAAAGGAGTGCTAATCGTACTGCTCAGTCCATCGTAGCACCGCCACCACCACCAGTTCCTTCAACCAATGCCGCCCACCGCCCCGGAACTCCGCCCCCAATGCCCAGTTCCGTGCGTCCCAAAACCACTAGTTTGCAACTAACTTTAGAGCAATTGATTAAGGAAGCCTATGATAAGGGATATTCTGATATTCACTTAGGTGTGGGTGAAGTGCCGCGTTTCCGCAACCGAGGAGAAATGCAGCTAACAGACTATCCCGAAACGGATCGAGAGACTTTTATGAGTTGGATGCGGGAGGTGCTGACAGAATCAGAAATTCACCGCTTTGAAGAACAGCTAGAATTTGACGGTGCAACTCAGTATGAATTTGCCCGCGTACGGATTAATATTTTTGATTCCCTCAAGGGTTATGCAATGGTAATGCGGTTGATTCCGTTGAAAATTTTAACCATTGAACAGTTACGCTTACCTCCTGTTTTTCGAGACATTTGCCATTACCACAAAGGTTTGATTTTGGTCACAGGCCCCACAGGTTCCGGTAAATCTACTACTATGGCGGCGATGATTGACTACATCAATAAAGAGATGCCCAAGCACATCATCACCATTGAAGATCCAGTTGAATTTGTTCACAAAAGTCAAAAATCTTTGATCAAACAACGGGAAGTGGGAATGCACACCCGAAAGTTTGATAATGCCTTGAAAGCAGCCTTGCGAGAAGATCCTGATTTGATTCTGGTGGGCGAAATGCGGGATAAAGAAACCGTGAATACTGCCCTCAAAGCTGCACAAACTGGTCACTTGGTCATGGGAACTCTACATACCAACAGCGCCGTCAAAACAATTGAGCGTATCCTCAATCTTTACTCAGGTGAAGAACAGGATGCAATGCGGGTAGCACTTGCCGAATCTTTAGTAGCAGTAATTGCCCAAGGTTTGTGTCGCACCACTGATGGCAAACGTGCAGCCTTCCACGATATTCTCATTAACACTGATGCAGTCAAAGATTGGGTTAAAGACGGTAAGTATGATGAAATTACCGAACTGATGAAGCAAGCTAGCTTTGATGGCATGATTACTATGAACCAATCATTGTTTAATCTTTATCAGGAAGGTCGGATCACGGAAGAAACAGCCTTGGAAATGTCACCAACTCCAAATGAAATGGCTCAAGCACTCCGAGGTAGAGTATAAGGTATAGGGGATTGGGGATTGGGAAGAAGAGGACATACAGACAAGGGGAATCAAGAAGACAAGGAGACAAGGAGAAGAATTCTCCCCCACTCTCCCCCTCTCCCCCTCCTCTTCCTAGTCCCCAGTCCCTAGTCCCTAACCCCTAATCCCCAATTATCAGCCTTGACTCCTGACAAACCACCATTACCCCAGTTGTTCAAAGGCATTGCCCTGTTTACGCCTGGAGGAGATTTAATTTATTGCATCGATCCCAGTAAACAAGGTCGATGGCATTTACATTTGTGTGCTACCTTGCAGGAAATTCTGGACTTGCCAGAACCGCCTCACTTTTTAGTACCTTGTTACACAGCGACTATCGATCATTGGTTAGATCCGCGTACTCAACAAATACGGACTTTTGCCGAAGCTTATCCAGTGGTGATGCGATATCAGCCTGTGCTGAATGCTATTTTTGGCACAGGTGATTTGGTTTGGCAAAGCGCTCCTTGGCAAGAGGGATTGTGCGATCGCATGGTTTTAACAAGTTATCGCTCTTCATTTCCGCAACTGTGGGAAGATCACGATTTAATTTTGCGTTTAGATCCTACTGAAGCAGTCTTATACTATCAAGAGACAACAGCACAACAGTTACAACTAGACACCCAAGGTTATGTCCTTCGCCTATTTATTGCCGGACATAGTCCTGGTACAGAACGTATTCTCGAAAATCTTCACGAACTGCTAGAAAAGTACTTGGGGCAACCGTACACCCTAAAAGTCATTGATGTTTTTACTCATCCAGAACTAGCTGAAGCAAATCAAGTGACAGCAACTCCGACTCTGGTAAAAGTTTGGCCGCAGCCGATTCGGCGTATTGCTGGAAATTTAGAGCACGCAGATAAAATTTTACAGATGTTAGGAGCTAAGGAAAAATATTAATTAAGTAGAAGGCAGATGACAGATGGCAGTAGACGCTCCGCGGCTACTTGCACCAAGTCGCTGCGCGCAAGAGCGTAGGTAGGCAGAAGGTAAAAGGCTGTTTTCGCCTGCTTTTTAGCAGTCGTCATTTTACATTTAATTATGTCCACCTACTTAATAATAATTAAGTATTAGGGTCTATTGGTAGTGTCTATACTCATGGAAAACCAACAAAATCTTAACAATAGCAGCCATGCTTTAGTAATTGGTAGCAGTATGGCTGGACTGCTGGCAGCTAGAGTATTAGTAAATTACTTTGACCGTGTGACTGTGGTTGAGCGCGATCGCTTGCCCCAGCAACCAGAATTACGTCCGGGAGTTCCCCAAGCCAATCAAGTTCATGTGCTGTTAACTCAAGGGCAAAGACTTTTAGAGCAGCTTTTTCCTGGCTTAGAGGCAGAACTTGCCGCCGCAGATGCGCCGAAGGTAAATTGGACAGCCGATTATCCCTTGCTAGGAATTTGGGGTTGGTTTCCCCGCGTTGATTCAGACTTAGTGACTCATACTTGTAGTCGTTCTTTACTAGAATGGCTGGTTCGTCGTCGCTTAAGTGCCTATCAAAATCTGCAATTTCTTGATCAAACTCAGGTGACTGGGCTTTTGAGTGATAACAGCAATTCTAAGGTGACAGGAGTAAAATTGCGTTGCCGCAATCCTTCTGAGCTAACAGAATTAAGCGCTCACTTGATTGTAGATGCTAGTGGACGCAACTCCTCATTACCAAAATGGTTGGAAGCTCTAGGTTATCCATCCCCTAAGGAAACCACAATCAACTCTTTTTTGGGCTATAGCTCCCGGTGGTACGAACGTCCAGATACTTTTCAAGCAGACTGGAAAGTCCTGACTGTGGTGCAAAAACCACCCTTTGAGCGGCGTGGTGGGGTAATTTATCCTGTAGAAGGCAACCGTTGGGTAATTACTGTGGCTGGTATCGGTAAAGACTATCCACCGACTGATGAAGCTGGTTTTCTCGAATTTGTTCGCAGTCTACGCAGTCCCATCCTTTATGAAGCCATTAAAAATGCTAAACCCCTTTCTCCTGTTTATGGCTATCGTCGCACAGAAAATCTTTGGCGTCACTACGAACAACTGCCTCGAATGCCACAAGGATTGGTAGCACTAGGGGATGCAGTTTGTAGTTTTAATCCTGCTTATGGTCAGGGTATGACAACTGCGGCTTTGGGTGCATTAACTCTTGAACGTTGTTTAAAAGAGCAAAAGCTTACAGATTTAACTCGCCGCTTCCAAAAACAACTTGCTCGCGTTTTAGAAACTCCTTGGATGATGGCAACCAGTGAAGATTTTCGCTGGGAAACTACCGAGGGTGGAAAGCCTAATATAATTACCAGACTTATGCACCGCTACATGGATCGAGTGATTTTGCAAGCGGTAAATGATCCTGAGGTGTATCGGAGATTTGCAGAAGTTATCCATATGGTTAAACCGCCATCTGTGCTTTTTGCACCTGATATTTTGGCAAAAGTTTTAGCACAGGTAATCAAGGTTCAACAAAATACAACTTCATCTGTTGACGAGGTTAATACTCCACCTCCACAGCTTACTAAATTAGTATAAGCTACTGTGATCATCACAACTTATAAACGCTTCAGCATATACCAAGATCAACATGGTTACAATGCAACTAACTCTACGCTGCCTTAAATATTATGACTATAGCCACCGCTAAACGCTTTACTATAACTGAATATGACCGTTTAGCAGAACTCGGATTCTTTACTGAAACTGACCGAGTTGAGCTAATTAAGGGAGAAATTATTTCAATGGTATCTAAAGGTAAGCTGCACTCTGTGTGTGAAACCCGCTTAGAACGAGAATTATTTAAGTTAGTGGGGGAACGGGCGACACTGCGAGGACAACAACCGATAATTATTCCTGACTACAGCGAACCTGAACCAGATCGAGTAATTGTCAAAAATCGCGCTGATGATTATCTCAGCACTCATCCCACTCCAGCTGATATTTTACTGTTAATTGAGATAGCTGATTCTTCTTTGAAATATGACCAAGAGGTAAAATTACCACTTTATGCAGAAGCAGGAATTTCTGATTATTGGATATTGAATTTAGTAGCAAATTATTTAGAATCTTACAGTGAACCTTATCAAGATTTGCAAGGTAAATTTGGTTATCGAAAAAAGATAATTTTTCTGCCCAATGAATCAGTTAATCTGCCATGTTTTCCTGATTTAGTTCTGGATTTATCTAGAGTTTTTCCTGAAATTCTAGATTAGAGCCAATGAATTAAGTGGCGATTGCTCAATTATCAATCAGTCTTCCTACTCTCTTAAAAATTTCAAAAAATTTTGGTTATGTAAGAGCAGCAGCAACCTGTTCAAAATAGCCAGATAGTTCAAATATTAGACTACTGTAATCATTAGGAGGGGCAATGCTAATGGATTCATTAACGATGTTGATTGTAGTTTTCTCCATCAGTTGAATCGCAGCTATTACCAAGTCATAAGATATGCCTAAAGATTGGTAGTTTTCACACAAACCATTGAGACAGCCATCGATAACACTAGAATCATGTAAAAACATGGCATAACTTACATATCGCAGAATAATTTCCATGTCATGCAGACAAGCAGCCATTTGGCTTTCAGCATATGGGTTACTGTCTAGCTCAAATACTTGAGAATGTTTGATAAATAAGATATTTGCAGAATCGGCAATTATTTTACCAGCATTGCTAACAATAATATTTACAAATTCTAAAAGTTTACTAGCTTCATTAATGCCAAGAACAAAGTTATCAAATGAGCTTCTACCGCTTAAAAATTTATCAGGTGGAACAACAGATAAATTACTTTGAGAAATATCTGATAAATCCTGAATAAAAAACCATTCAGAATATTTAAATTTTCCAGTAATAATGTAGTCAAACTCCATGACAGTTGCACAAGCTAATTGTACAGCAGCATCAAAATCAGGAAGGTTGAACGAACTTGCCTTCTCCAAAATTGTGTCATCGATAGGACAGACTTTCATTATTGCTCGGATTTCGGATAATGCCTGCCACGCAATCTCTTTTCCGCCGTTTTTTATACCAATATCAAAGATTTTGTTGAGAGTAGTTGTGTTACATACCCCTCTATCTGCTTTGACTCAATCAACCGCCATACTTCTGAAGAATCTTCTACAAATGGCTCACGATCTAGCAGAACATTTAGAAGTACCTCATCATCTAGCAAAACCCGTCTCATTACTGGTATTGCACTAACCCTTAATTCCCATTTTTAGAAACTTCAGTATCAGTGGAAGTTACTTGTTTATTTCCTACTTTCCCACGCTTAAATAGTCCCCGAACTCTCTTCAGGCGTGGAAAGTCCTCTGGTGCTTTGTCTGGGGTATTTGCAACTTCAGGAAGCAAATGTGCAACTCCCAACACCTGTCCCAAGCGAGATGTTTTGAGAAAGGCTTGTCGTTCTGCATGAGTCATAATCACCTTTGTGCCTGCTCTTACCTCATCACTGGTCAAAGAACCTTGGCATTCCCTGTTCACTTTCGTGTCGCTCACAGAAGGCTGCTGCTGTTCGTGAAAATCTGAAGGCATACCCATCTTCTCCCGGAGCTATTGTTACAGGCTTCAGATACTCCATCTGAACCTTATCTCTGTAGTATGACACAGCCGTATCTAGAGAAACCAGGAAAATTAGCAGAGCCTCTGCTTCTCCTTGACAATATTCCAAACCAACCTTTGTTGCATACCAGATTAACCATTTGCCAATTGGTTCAATCAATCGTTCAGCCACCTCTCCTCGGCTTGTAGGATTTGCTTATAGCTGTTCTATTTCCAAAAATTCAGGAGAACCAGGATAGGGATAAAGACCATATCGCACTAATCCCCAGATTTGTCCTGCATAAACTAGTTTGACTATATTTTGGCATTCAAAATCAGTTCGCTGCCACAAGCCAGACCAATCAAATGACCAATTAGTCGGCATATCATCTACTTTAGCTGGGGAAAGAAAAGCAACTTGCTCGATTCTCGATTTAAGTCGGACTTTTACTTCATATGAGCCAATGGAAGTCAATATAGTTTTAGAAGCTTTAGTGCCAAGGTGTAAGTTCTACTGATTATAAAGCGAATGCTGACTTATACAGCAATTAATTGTTACAGCTAATTTTGAGACAGTACTCGCCAGCCTCACTCTCCCTTCACAACTAAACTTTCCATCGCTTGCTGCAAATCTTTCGTTAAGTCGGCAACAGCTTGTCTAGCTCCTTGACGACTGGTTTTATAAACTGGATACCTTTGTGAAACAGATAGCGGTTCACCTATAGTAATTTTCACCCGTTGCTTACCTAGTGGCGGAGATTTAAATGGATTACCGCCCCTAATCCTAGTTACCATATCCCGAATCAGTGAAGTTGTCTCAGCAAATCTTTCTGCTGTGGGTTTTTCGCGCACATACTTGCCTGTAACAGCCACAAAACTTTCTACTAAACGCATATGCCACATCCGCAAATTGGCTTCTTCGGCAACGCGATCGCCTAATGCTCTTTCTAAAGGTGATAATGCTTTAATATCTTTGTATTCTTCTCTAAAAATATAATTCCAACCAGCCTGCTCTACACGACGACAGCGATCGCTAAAATTTCCTTTTGGTTGTAAATCAAAATACTGCTCTGCTACTTGTAAAACTACATCTAAAAGCACATACAGACGAGCAGCTATTACCTCGTTCGCATCTTCGGTTTGATTTTTTACTTCTGGCAGTTTTTGATGGTAGAAGCGTGTATAAAATTTTTCCATCAAAGATAGCAAGCGTTCAGCTAACCTCAGTAGACGGGGATAGAGCGACTCGATTGGGGGAGTATTGCTGTATACTTTTGTATCGCCAGGTAAACCGCTAGCTGCTTCTAATTCACTTAAAAGATTGGCGATCACATTCCAGGGCGCTTCGACGTAACTGTATTGGATGCCAATTGGTACAATGAATACCTGTTGATCTTGTCCAGCTTTGTGCAAGTCTTCAGCGCACCAAAAGCCCAATTGCGCGATTCCGGGTTCGAGTGGGTTAACTACCTCCGAAAGTCCATTAGTGGCTCCTTCTGGCGCTGCTGCCATCGGGAAACGCCCATTGGCAAACAAGTCACGAGCTGATCGCAAACCTGTCCAATCAGCCTTACCGCGTTGGATTGGTGTGCCACCCAGGCTAGAAACGATCCAGCCAATGTGTGAGCCAGCCCACAGAGGAATGCCGCGATCGTAGATAAAATGGGCATGAATTGGACGCTGTAGAGATACTCCCATCTGTCGTGCTACCTTTGGCACAAGTTGGGAGAACAAGTAACCCAAGCAAAATGGATCTTGTGTTTTAGGATGACGAAATGCTATCAAAAAGCGGATCTTTCCCTCCTGAAATTGACGATAGAGATCCACTAAAATCTCAACGTTGTCTGCTTCAATTTGGCTAATTGCTGATTTCCAGCGTAACCAACTGGGTAGCAACAGATGAACGGCTTCTAAAAACCAAGGCTTGAATGCTGGCGGGATAAATTCCAAGGGTGGCTGTGCTTGATAAATTATATTGGGCAAGGTGGTTTTCTCCTCAAAAGAAGGCAGAGGGCAGGAGGTAGAAGGAAAGAGGATTTAACTTGTTTATTTCATTTGTAGCGGGTGGTGTACCGCTAGTGTGCTTACTCTAAAAGGATGAAGGAAAAAGAACTCAGAACTCAGAATAAATATTTTTGTGTTCTGGATTTTAAGTTCCTATTGATACCTATTTCATACTTCAACCTTCATATAGACTTTAACTGAGTTCGAGATTAGCGAAACTGGAAAGGGGACAAACGATGCGACTGTCACAAATGTTATTTGTTACGCTCCGGGATGATCCTGCTGATGCAGAAATTCCCAGTCATAAATTATTACTCCGCGCAGGTTATATTCGTCGCATCGGTAGTGGTATATACGCTTATCTCCCATTCATGTGGCGGGTACTGCAAAAAGTCTCCCAGATAGTACGGGAAGAAATGAATGCCACAGGCGCACAAGAGTGTCTCTTACCCCAATTACAACCTGCCGAGCTATGGCGCGAATCTGGCAGATGGGATACTTATACTCAAGCTGAGGGTATTATGTTTGCCCTTGTAGATCGGCGCGAGCAAGAATTAGCATTGGGGCCAACTCACGAGGAAGTAATCACGACAATCGCCCGTGATATGATCCGCTCTTACCGTCAGCTACCACTACATCTGTATCAAATTCAAACTAAGTTCCGCGATGAAATTCGTCCCCGCTTTGGTTTGATGCGCGGACGAGAATTTATCATGAAGGATGGCTACTCGTTCCACGAAGACGAAGAAAGCCTAAAAAAAACTTATCAAGATATGTACCAAGCCTACAGTAATATGCTGCGGCGCTCTGGTTTGGCTTTTCGTGCTGTAGAAGCAGATTCTGGTGCCATTGGTGGTTCTGGTTCTACAGAATTTATGGTTTTGGCGGAAGCTGGCGAAGATGAGGTTCTTTACACCGAAGATGGACAATACGCTGCCAATGTGGAAAAAGCTGTATCTTTAACGGCAGATGCCGAACCTTCCTCATTTACAAGTTATGAAAAACGGGAAACTCCTGGAACAGAGACAATTGACAAACTCTGTAATTTCTTGAAATGTTCTCCGACTCAAATAGTCAAAAATGTTCTCTACCAAGCACTTTATGATAATGCCACAACGATTTTAGTCTTGGTGAGTATCCGAGGAGATCAGGAAGTTAACGAAGTTAAGTTGCAAAATGAACTGACAAAGCTAGCTTCCCAATACGGTGCTAAGACAATTTTGAAGTTAACCGTACCAGATGCAGATGCGCAGAAGAAATGGGCGGCTAAACCTTTGCCTTTAGGTTACATTGCTCCTGATATTGCAGATGATTATATTACCCCCCCTACTCCCCCCCTTAGCAAGGGGGGGACTGAGGGGGGGTTAGTCCATCCTAAGTTTTTGCGCTTAATAGATAAAACAGCACCTGATTTAAAGAACTTTGTGACAGGCTCAAATGAATCTGGTTATCACGTAGTTGGCGCTAACTGGGGCGAGCAATTTAAACTACCTGATAATATCGTAGATGTGCGTAAAGCCAGACCAGGCGATCGCGCGATCCACAACCCAGAACAAACTTTAAAAAGCGCTCGTGGCATTGAAGTTGGTCACATTTTCCAACTAGGGACAGAATATTCTCAAGTAATGGGAGGAAATTATACCAACGAACAAGGTGAGGAAAAACCACTAGTCATGGGTTGTTATGGTGTGGGAGTTTCCCGACTGGCACAAGCAGCAGTAGAGCAATCCTACGATAAAGATGGAATTATTTGGCCTGTTGCGATCGCGCCTTATCATGCCATTGTGACAATTCCAAATATTAACGACGCTCAACAAGTAGAAATTGCCGAGAAACTCTACACAGAACTCAATCAAGCCGGAATTGAAACTCTACTCGACGATCGCAACGAACGGGCAGGAGTTAAATTTAAAGATGCGGACTTAATCGGGATACCCTATAGGATTGTCACTGGACGAGCGATCGCCAATCGCAAAGTCGAAGTAGTAGAACGCGCTACCCATAATTCTCAAGAAATTCCAATTACAGAAGTAGTTTCTACTATCAAGCAATGGATTATTCAAGCAATAGAGGCTAAAAATTAAAGAAAGGTAAAGAAAGGCAGAAGGCAGGGGGCAGGAGGCAGAAGGAAATTTTGGTAATGGTGATTGAAATCATAGGGTTTCTAATCTTTGTTCCCTATCCCCTGTCCCCTTCCCCTGTCCCCTGTACCCTATCCCCTACACCTTTTTAATTTCCAAAACATATGGAATTGTTGACAATCCTCGTATCTGGTTTGCTGGGTTTAATAGTTCCTGTGGGGCTGGTAATTGACAGCACTGCTGAAAATGTCATCCGTTCACAATTAGCTAAAGCAGAACAACTGCAAGTGCGAGTTGATAATGCTCCTACTCATCAATTGCTACAAGGTAAAGTAGAAAGTGTACGAATTGCAGGACGTTCTTTGCAATTAAAACAACAGAATATTAACATTGCTGTTTTAGAATTGGAAACTGATGAAATTGAATTAGATCCAAGTAGTTTTAGGCAAAAACTACCTAAAATCAAACAACCTTTACAGGCTGGTGTGCGTTTGGTATTAAATCAAGAAGACATCAACAAACTTTTACAGTCGCCGGAATTTCTCAGCGGACTACGGAAGTTTAATATAGGAGGTTCTTCAGAATCTGAATCATCTTCAGTCTACAATTTTATCAATCCCAGGGTAGAAATTTTAGCTAATAATCGTCTGATTTTCCAAGTAGAATTACAGGAGGAAAAGCAGGAAGAAAAGCTAGCTATTAAGGTGGAATCAGGATTGAGTGTAGTAGCTGGGAGCCAGTTTCAGCTAATTAACCCAGTTGTGTTAGTTGATGGAGAGGAATTTCCACCTCAATTTTTGAATAATGTGGTTAATAACATTAATCAAAGATTGGATCTACGTAACTTGGAAGGTGACGGGCTCCAAGTACGGATTCTAAAATTAGATATGAAGCCAAAAAAATTAGAGATTGCGGCGTTTTTAAGGATTGAGCCATCTTCTAAGTTCTTGGAAACTCGCCGTTCGTGAGTGCCGTCGTTAGCTAGACTTCTCCTCTATAAATACTATATAAGAGCCTTAAGGAAGGTTGTTAATATGAATCAACAACAAGGATCTAACCGTATTTCCTCAGGTTTAATAGCTGCTATTTCAGCGACGATTGTGGCAGTAGGAGGAGGTGTAGCTTGGTTCGTCTCGTCTAATAATCCATCGACAGTACCATCTCAACAGCAACCAAATACGCCAACTCAATCTCTAGTCGGAAACGAAAAAACAGCTCAAATCTATTGGCTGCAAGATACTGGTGCGAGTTTTAAATTGGTTCCTCAGCAAATTCAAGTAGCAGCAAATCGCAACCAGCCTGATCGCTTTTTAGAAGCAACTTTTCAACGCTTGCTGGAAGGAACTGCACAGGGAAATAATTCCACTACTATACCACCAGGAACCAAATTGCTAGGTGTGGATGTAGAAAACGATAGTGTTCGCGTCAATTTATCTGAAGAATTTAGCAAAGGGGGTGGCAGCGCCTCTATGATGGGTCGCATCGGGCAAGTTGTTTACACCGCTACGAGTTTGAATCCCAATGCCAAGGTTTACATTGATGTCAATGGCAGACAGTTGGATGTTTTAGGTGGTGAAGGTGTGGAGTTAGAACAGCCACTTACCCGTGAAAGTTTCGATCAAGATTATCAGCTTTAGTCATTAGTCATTAGTCATTAGTATAAGAACTAAGGACAAATGACTACCAACTTAGGGCTTGCCATTTAAGACACGAAAATTACGGGCTTGTTGTTCTAACCGGGTGGCAAGGCGATCGCAAACTCGATTGCACAATTCAAAAATCATTTCATCTTCCACCCGATAGTAGGCACAGGTTCCCTCACTGCGGCGGCTGAGAATTCCCGCTTGCCACATTACCTTCAGGTGTTTTGATACATTTGCCTGAGACGTTTGGGTTGCCTCTACCAATTCTTGTACGCATTTTTCTTCATCCCGCAATAAATGTAACAACCGCAGGCGCATTGGCTCACTCAACAAGCCGAAATATTCAGCCACTTGTTGTACAACTTCTGTTGGTACAGGCAACGTTTGTTTCATCAGGATTGTCCCGGAACAAATGAACAGAAAAATTTTAACAATCGGATATTCCTTATATAGATTAATACTTAATCTGGATTAATTCGCATTAGAGCCTGACCATATTCTACAGGTTCGCCATTTTGAACGAGAATTTCAATAATTTGCCCAGATACTTCGGCTTCGATTTCATTCATCAGCTTCATAGCTTCAATGATGCACACTGTTTGTCCGCTACGGATGCGATCACCTACTTCTACGAACGGCGCTTCACCAGGTGCAGAGGCACGGTAAAAAGTTCCCACCATCGGAGAAGTGACTTCTAGATATTTTTTTTGCTCAATTGGTGATGGGGTAGCTGACGGCGGTGTGCTTGTGCTGGTAGGTGGTTCGTAGGTACGACTTACTTCTGCGGTTGGAGGCGCTGTTGTTGGAGGTACGATTGGCGAAACAGACGACAATCCTGTGCTAACTCCAACACCTGTAGTGGCAATCGCAGCCTTACGTACTGTGATTTCAAAATCGTCGCTTTTGAGCGTTACTTCTGTAATATCAGTTTGTGCAATAGTCGTCAATAACTGACGAATTTCATTAAAGTCTAATGGCACAGCTTGTATAACCTCATAATTACAATACAGGTAGTAGATAAAATTATGGGCAGTGTTTAATATATTACACAGGGCAGGGAGTTAAATCCCCGTTAGTGATGGAAATCAGGATTTCCATCTTGTTTGAGTTAAAACTTATTCCCTGCCCAAGTATGAATCGTTACGAGTATCAATGCGAATCCGTTCTCCCTGGGTGATAAACAGAGGAACCATCACAATAGCACCAGTTTCTAGGGTTGCAGGTTTACTGCCTCCTGTTGCAGTATCGCCTTTTACACCAGGATCTGTCTGCACTACTTCTAATACCACAGAGTTAGGCAGTTCTACTTCTAGTACTTGCTCACCCCAACGAACGACGTTAGCTTCCATACCTTCTTTAAGATATTTAACGCGATCGCCAATCTGGGCTGCACTCAATCTACCTTCTTCGTAGGTTTCCATATCCATAAAGACGTATTCATCACCCTCTTTATAGGTATGCTGCATCGTGCTTTTTTCTAGAGTAGCTTGCGGTACAGTTTCCCCGGCTCGGAACGTTCTTTCTACTACGCTCCCACTCTGAACATTTTTCAATTTTGTCCGCACAAACGCGGAACCTTTGCCTGGCTTGACGTGGAGGAATTCCACTACCCGCCATACAGATCCGTCTAAAACAATTGAGACACCAGGTCGAAAGTCGTTACTGGAGATCATGAAGCTTTAAAACTTTGGAAGACAATCGGCATTTATTGTACCCCTCAACAGGAGAAATTAATCATTAGTCATGATTTATTAGCCATTAATACTTAAAAGTTTTGGAGATGTGTTATAAAGTTCACGCTTCCTAAATTTGCGATCGGGCTTTTACTAACTTTCTGCGATCACAAGCTGAATCCGAAAAGTTTCCATACCTCATCTGAAAATAAGAACTAGAGGCTAATGGTTAGGGAATAATTGCCACTCTGAAAAAAGCTATAGATTTTTGGATATAAGAGTGCTAAATCACTAACTACGAGTAAAAAAAACAGCAGCAATGATAATTAAGCCTAAAAGTACCAAGGGAACCCACAGATTAGGGAGATCTTCAAAACTCATAAGCAAAAATGAGGGATTAGGAAAGCTTGGAGAGCAGGAACTAGTGCGGTGGTGAACCAGCACTGCAAACAGAAGTCGGGGTGGCTACTTACCCCACGGAAAGTCCAACTACGTCTGTTTAGGTGTCTACTGCCGTTAGCGTAAGTCCTGCGGGCATGGCTGCGCTTACCGCGTAAGCGTGTTGCTTTGCGACTGACGGAACTTCAAAGAGGGTAGTACGAGCGCATATGACTGGTGTAGACGCACAGACGCAGAGCGGCATACTCATTGGTAGCAGATCGGCGAAAGTAAGGGTTCCTGGCATAAAGGAGCGTAAGCGGTTTAAGTGCGTTATGGTTACTGGTGTCAACTAGCATGAGTAGACAAGGGGAATCGTGATTCGCGATCTTTATCTCCGTGTCCCCCAGTCTTCTTTCCTGCTGCCTTTTACTTAATTGATCCGTTATCTTTCAAGTAATCTATCGCTGCTTCTAATTTTGAGGAATATCTCTCGGCAAACCTTTCAAACCAGAGTCCTTCTGGCGAGAATGGATCTAATTTTGTTAGCCAATCTTGAGCAAATTCCTTCAAAGCTTGCAGTTGCTTTGCTTTGATTTGTTCTTGCTGAATTCTTTGCTGTTCTAGCTGTTGCTGTCGTCTCAAGTCTTCAGCTTGAGTGCGTTCCTGAAAATCAGCTTTTACTTCTGCTAACAGGTTATCTATCAACGATGCTGATTTTAGAGGAGATGGGATAGAGGGTGTAGCTTGAGTTGGTTGTGACTGTTTTTGTTCGTTTTTACCTGCTTGATATTCAGTTTTCAGTTCGGCTAACAACTTATCAATAGAATCCATGTTAAATCCTCATATTTATTATGAATTCAATATTCCTCCCCAATTTGGTCAAGTGATAGTGACAATTGAAGTTCAAATTTTATTTGAAATTATTGAGGAGAAGAGTTAATCATTAATTGCGTTGAGCAATACTTCTGATAAACTCATATCTTCCATATCTTCCATCGTCAAGGTGTCACAGATATCGAATTTTGCACCAGCACTTTGCAGTTCATCATCCAATACTTTCAAAAAGCGAGTAGCTTGTTGATCTGTACCAACTTGAATAAAAGAAATGGCTAGCTCTTCATCACGCTCCATACGCCGAGAAGCTTCAATTATCACTTTCATGACTGCTTTACGATCATCTGGCTCACCATCAGTAACCACTAATATCGTTTCACCATTTGGCTTGGTCTGACCAGCAGCTTTACGTTCAAAATAGTTATCAGTCGCATGTTTTAATACTCCAGCCAAATCTGTGCTACCAGCAGGATCATTTTCTTGAAAAATTTGTGAAACTTTGCTTGATGTCACATTTTCATAGCGCTTAAATCTACCAGAGAAAACGTACACAGTAATACCATCTGGATCTAATTGCTCACATTTACTTGCCAGTGCAAAAGTTGATTCTTGAGATGTTAGCCATCTGGTTCTACCACCTTTTTGATCTGGTGTTGCCATGCTGCCACTTTTATCGATAATTAGCGTATAATCACGATTTTCCAGCATTTGTAATTTCTCCAATCAAGAGTCAAGAGTCAATAGACAAAACCTTTGAAATTTGAACTAAATTAATTGGACTAAATTAATCAGTGACCGCATTCATTAATATTTCTGAGAGGCTCATCTCTTCCATATCATCAAGGGTTACGGTATCGCAGATATCAAATTTTGCACCAACATTTTGCATTTGGTCATCTAAAGCTTTGAGAAACTTAGTTGCTTGAGAATCAGAACCTACTTGAATAAGTGAAATTCCCAATTCTTCATCACGTTCCATTTTTTGAGTTGCATTGATGATGACCTCAAATACTGCCTTGCGATCATCAGGTTCACCATCGGTAATTACTAAAATTGTTTCTCCATTTGGCTTAGTTTTACCGGCTGCTTTACGTTGGAAGTAATTATTAGTAGCATCTTGCAGTACACCTGCTAAATTTGTTGTGCCAGCAGGATCATTTTCGCGAAATATTTGTTCTACTTTGGCTGAAGTAACATCATCGTAGCGTTTGAATCTACCAGAAAACACGTAAACAGTAATACCATCTGGGTCAAATTGTTCACATTTTCTTGCCAGGGCAAGAGTAGACTCCTGAGCAATCTCCCATCTACTTTTACCACCCACTTGGTCGGGAGTGGACATACTACCGCTTTTATCAATGATTAGAGTGTAGTCGCGATCGCTCATCATAATTTCCTCTAATTTTTACCCTGTGGTTCTAGTCTAACTGTTGGTCAATACTAAGACAGCTGCCTAAAAGGGTTTGTAATAATGATTTAGCTAGCTAAGTACAAATTACTTTTTCCATACAAGCAAAATTTTTACCAGGCAAGAACTCAGTTGACACAAAAGATACTGACTGTACCTTTGATATGCCGAGTTCTCTTCAACCCTTCTTGAAGCTTCACTTTTCCTTGTTTCCTCCATCCAGAGGATTGGCATAAAAACCCAAGTGATTAGCAACTGGACGCTCGCGCATAGGTAATTTAGTGTGTATTGGAGCATTTAACACTTTTGCTCCCTGCCTGGTTGCCATCACTAGCGTAGTCGAACCACCGCCATCTAGGTTGAGTGCTGTATATGCACCTAGATCCATAACAATATCAGTCAATTCGCTTATCTTTACTCCTTCACTGTAAAGGGGCTGTTTGCCATCAACAGTAATTAGCCAGAGTTTTTTACCTTCTTTATCTATAGCTACAGCCATACGCGGATAGGGTTTATCATTGGAGTCTTGGAGAAACTCGACTTTCGGCTTACCGCGCTCAATCAAAATTTTACTACCTGCAATAGCTTGGATTGTATCCACGGGACACTTACCACTATCGAAAATTTGGGCGCGGTTGCTTTGAGAAAAACACAAAACTCGCCAGCCACCCTCTGTTTTGGAATAGCGATATCCATTAGAGATAACTTCACCCAGAGGATGGGAAGGATCACCACTGCGAGGATAGTAATGCCAAGGAGTTTTTTCCTCAAAATGATGGAAGTAGCTACCATTAACTGCCAATTGGAGTTTAAATTCACGCAAAAATTCTGAAGTTGTGCTGGCGCTAGTTTCTCTATCACTGCCAGGTGGCATTCCGGGAGTAACCAAAGGTTTCACTCCTGGTACAGTTAAGTCAACACTGACAATATGGATAATTCTGGGACGTGGTGTAAAACGGGCATAGCGCTTATAGACAATGCCACGAAACAATACTTGCTCCTTCTCAGTCTGGGGTGGGCGTAAGAAGTGCAATGAACTATATAGTATCAATGGTAACAATAGTAGGCTCGTACCAGCACTTAACAAATATTGTTTCATGGGTTGCAGGATATGGGGTGTTTATTGACTTGGTTCATCACATTTTCCCCATTGTCTGGATTGCAGATTGATACGGATTACTAGATTACACGGATGAGAAAATAGGGTAGATAGTGAAGTAAATGAGTTATTGATGAGATTCTTTCTCTGCTGTGCAAGTTTTTTGGTGTTATTTTTTAACCTGTATCATCAGTGTTCTACATTACAAGCCTTTTGAAAGTTAGGCTTTTGCTACCAAAGTTTATCAGTAATCCAACTTCTAATCTATAGGCTTTTAAATAGTTGAGGGCTTGGGCTAAGTGGACATCTTCTAGTTGAATGACAGCTTTTAGTTCTACAAGAATTTTGTTTTCAACTACAAAGTCAGCTCTACGTGTACTGTTAGGTTTGGGTAAGTTTTTATAGTAAATATGTTGTTTTATTTCGCGGGCAAATTCTAGTTTTGCTTGACGCATCTCGTAGGCTAAGGCACGTTGGTAGATGACTTCTTGGAAGCCGTTACCTAAAAATTTATGGACTTCAAAGGAAGCCCCGATAACTTTTTGGGTGATTTCGGCATATTTTAGGCTATTAATTGTCTTTATCACTGATTTTCACGGATTATTAAAATGATACAGATTTTACATCCGTGTCATCCTTAAATCCGTCTCATCCGTGATCCAGATTTTGGTGTTGATTTATGGCTTTGTATTTATCGCCCTTTTATTCTAGAGCTGATATTTCTGCGTCCATGTCACTAAGAACTAGCTTGATCGATCATGAAAAATCAAAGTCCCCTCAATTTTGCTCATCAAAATTTGCGAAATCGTTCGTTTCGGGGACAAAACCTGATTGGTGCAGATTTTAGCGGTTCAGATATTCGAGGTTGTGATTTTAGTTATGCCTTATTGCAAGGAGCTAATTTCAAACAAGTTAAGGCTGGTCAAACTTTTGGGCATTTAATTTTTATAGCATCTGTTGCAGTGGTTGTGGCGATCGCAACATTTCACGCTGTTAGCCAACTGATTTTTAGTGCTGTTGGTGTTACTCCAGACGAACCAGCTTGGATTTATGCTCTGGCTTTGTTCTGGAGTTTAAATTTGGCAGGAGTGAGTTCGGCAATTAGAGGCATGACTCACAACAGATATATCATCAAGTGCATTGCTACAGCAGTTTCGGGGGCGACATCAGCAGCATTACTGGCTTTATTTTATTTGCACGGAAATGCTGCAACGCTGAAGAATCCAAAAAGTGCGGTTATGACGTTGGTTTTTGTTGCGATAGTAATGGCTATTGTGGGTTTTTACTCTACTAAAGGATTAGTAGCTGTTGGCATTGGAGTTGCAGGTGCAGTAGCGGCATACGGATTTACTTTTTTAGTTGTGGGGGTAGCGAGCGCTTACCTTAGCACTCAAAACTTTGTTTGGGGATTGCTTTGGAGTGTTATGGCTTTAGGAGCGATCGCGCTGTTAATAATTTCCCTAAAGCAGTCTTTTAAAGATATGACAAGCTCTTTTGCGACATCTTTTCGCGGTGCTGACTTGACAAATGCTAATTTTGAAGGTGCCAAACTTGAGAATACAGATTTTTCTGGTGCAGGAAGCCGACACCCTTAAGGATGTCGCTACACGTACAAAGCCTGTGGGCTGATTTTAAAAGTTCGTTGCAGTTAATAAGTAGTCATATTTAATAATCTTTGTAGAAATATTTTTACTTCTATTTTGGCTTTTGATGAAATCTCAAAAAATGTGTTAAAAATTTGGTCATTTGAATTGTAAGCAATGGTTGATTGAATTGTATTTTTACATTCAAAAAAATCAAATTAGCTGCTCTAGCAAACTTAAAGAAATTCAAACTATATAAATTAACAGGGTAGTTTTATGACAGTGGCAGTCCTACAGGAAGATTTACAATTTATAGCGCAAATTTTACAAGAACAACTGCGGGCAGAAATTCCCTCTGGTGACTTCTTCCAGGTAAAGTGTGCAGTCAAAAACGATCAGATGTTGATTTTGGTTCAACATCCAGACGCTGTAACACCTGATACTGAAATTATTTTTGCGGTGCTTGAGGAAGCACTATATTCACTACCAACCCACCGGGAGCAGCAGGTAGAACTTTTTTTGAGAGTAGCTGGAGTGAAATTGCCTTACACGAAACGTTCCCTAATATGGAGTAATCCTCATCCACAGGAAGCTGGAGAAGAATCTACAAATGAACAAGTAGAACTAATAGAAATATTGCAAGAAAAACAGGAGATGGAAAGTTCTCCAGCAATTTCTACTGCCAACTCCAACCCAAATCAACAGTTGTTACTCTCTAATACTCCCGATCCCAAACCAACACAGCTGCAATTTCCTCCAATGATAGATATTCCTGTTGATGAACAACAGGAAGAGCAATTTGATCCAATGGCAGGTGCGCCTGATTTTTCCTCGTATACTCAGATCAAACAGAGAAGACAAGTCCAAACTATTGTGTTAGGTACATTTGCGATCGCAATTGCAGGTTTCGGTGGGGGAGCTTACTTGTTGACTCGCCCTTGTGTGATCTCTGAATGTAAAGAAATACAAACTGCACAAAATTTACAAAACTCATTTCGCCAATTAATCCGCAGCGTCAAATCAGAGCAAGAATTGACAAATATTCAACAGCAACTTTTGACAGCAAGTGTACAATTAGAGGTTATTCCTAGTTGGTCGCCACGTCATCAACAAGCAGAAACACTGGCAGCAAATCTGTCTACACGTTCAGAAATGATTGCTCAAGTTGTCAAGGCTTTTGAGACTGGCTCATCAGCTATGCAAAAAAATCAAACTCCAGCCAAAAGTATTGAAGAACTAAAAACTAGACAGCAGCAATGGCGACAGGCGATCGCGCCATTAGAGGCTATTAATGCCAATAATGAATTATATGGCTTAGTGCAGCCAAAATTAGCGGTTTATCGCACTAAACTGCAAGCACTGAATCAGCAATTGCTTGTGGAAGAAAAATGGCTCAAACAACTAGCAACTGCAAAAGATACAGCTTACGCTACAATACAGCGGGAAACGACAGCTAAATCGTTATTAGAATTGCAAAAAGTCCAAGCTAATTGGCAGATGGCAGTTAACATCTTAAGTTCCATTCCCCAATCTAGCTCCATATTTCCAGAAGCACAGAAACTTTTAGTAGAATATAAACCCAAACTAGCAACTGCACGCGATCGCGCCACTAAACAACTACTCACAGCCAAGAGTTATCAGCAAGCCGTTAACACCGCCAAAATCGCTAAACAAAACGAGAAACAAAATCAATGGCAGATGGCTGTATCTCATTGGAAGCAGGCTTTAACAATTGTCAAGCAAATCAATCAAGAGAGTTTGTACTACAACCAAGCTCAAAGTTTAATCGAACCTTATGCAAACTCCCTTAGCCAAGCAGAAGAAAAACTTGAAGCTGCTAACTTTTTCCAGCAAATCCGCGCCGATTTAGAAAAAACCTGCGGTGGCGAAATTCGAGTTTGTTCTTTTACCGTCACAGAGCGGGAAATCCTTGTCCGCATTACTCCAGAATATGAACAAGCATTAAATATCAGCTTGAATCAAAAGGATCAAAATAATGTTGCCACCGTTACAACTCACTTACAAAGTTTACAGCAAGCTCTAGAGGTAATTGGTGACAACGCAAAATTGGCAGTGATCGTCTTTGATGCCCAAGGTAATCAAATTCACAGCCATATGCCAGGAGGAGGCTAAGTGGAACAATCCTATTTAATTAATTGGGCTGCGGAGTTAAAAAATAAACGGCTCAGTCCCTTTGTTAATAAAATGATTGTCAATAAGTTGGCAAAAGCGATCGCAAACATAAATAAAATTTGGTAGGATACCGCATCAAGAGCACTTACTCCACTCAACAGTTGTCCGCCGACAAACCCTGGTATAGTAACCATGCCAATGATCGTCATTTGATTGAGCATGGGAATTAAGCCAGCGCGAATAGCCTCTTGACGATACCGTGCTACTGCACGCTCTGGAGTGGCACCCAAACTCAAATGAGTTTCGATTTCTACCTGGCTATTATTCATAGTACTGACAAACCTTTCTCCAGCGATCGCTGCTGCATTCATCGCATTACCCAAGACTATGCCAGCCAGGGGAATCAAATATTGTGGTTCGTACCATACATTTGGTTGCACAATCACAAGATTGGTATAAACCACCGTTACAAGGGTGCTGAATAAAATTGAACCCCAGACTAAAGGTAAAACTTGCGGTATTTTTTGAGTGATGCGATTTCGTGCGACGATAGCTGTAATCGTTAGCAATACCCCTAAAAACACCAAAATACCCCAGACATTGTCAAAAGCAAAGATGAAATCTAAAACGTATCCCAATACGGCTAGTTGTAGGATGGTTCTGCCAGCAGCCAAAAGTAAGTTAAATTCTAGTCCTATTCTTTCCCAAGCCGATAAACCAATCGCTATAACTATTAATGCGGTAGCACTAACCAAATCAACAAAATCTAGATTAATTAGTTCCTGCATAAATTTTTGACTTTGTTAGTTGTTATGTAATAGTAGTTTTTGATTAACACAGGTATCGGCTCTTTTTTTGATATTATCTTTTACCCAGTTATGAATAGCCATACCAAGAATCAGAATGCAAAACTCCACTAAGCTTCTAAATCATTTATGACAAATTTTTCAAGACACTTATAATGAAGAAATTTTCATCATGAAGTATGAAAATATCTTGACCTATATCCTCATCACTTGTCCCTTATTTTTAAGACAGCTATTCACATCCGGTTTAGGCACAAACCTTGCCATGAAAATACCTATTTCCTGTACCCTGTACTTTATCCTCTATTTTCAAGTTAGACGCCCATGTGATTAAATCACACCACGAGGGAATAAAAATCTCTTTCCCTGTTAAGAGTTCCCTATTTTCAAGACAGTCCTGATGAAACTTGTTTCATCGCCAAGAATGAAAGTGGAATTTTTACTGTTCCCTGTTCCCTGTTTCCTGTTCCCTATTTTCAAGACAGATGTGTGATGGTGTAAATTCTGCCACTCTGCTAGTAGCAGTAGTCAAAACGCTTGAGGTAGTCTATTAGAACATTTAGCAGTAGCTATTTGATTCAAAATCAATCAGCAAATATCCAGCATAGGCTTCTATTTTGACATAAAATCACGAACTCATGATTAAAAGTGAAATTTCCATTCCTGCGTTTGATATTAAACAGCAATACACCACGATTGAAGCAGAAGTGAGTGCAGCTGTATTGGAGGTTCTGGCTTCGGGTCGTTATATTGGTGGTTCAGTAGTAGAGGGCTTTGAACAAAAGTTTGCTGCTTATACTGGTGTGAGTGAATGTGTCGCTTGTAATTCTGGTACTGACGCACTATATTTAGCACTGAGAACTTTTAACATTGGTAAGGGTGATGAAGTTATTACAACGCCTTTCACTTTTATCGCTACATCCGAAGTCATCAGTGCGGTAGGTGCAAAACCTGTATTTGTTGATATTGATGCCACTACATTTAATTTTGATTTACAGCAAGTAGCCGCAGCAATTACACCTAATACCAAGGCAATTATCCCAGTTCATTTGTTCGGACAACCTGTGGATATGACTGCATTGGTAAGTATAGCTAGAGCTAACAATATTGTCGTAATTGAAGATTGCGCCCAATCAACAGGAGCAAGTTGGGATGGGCAAAAGTTAGGTAGTATCGGACATATCGGTTGTTTTAGCTTCTACCCTACCAAAAATCTCGGTGGTTGTGGTGATGGCGGAGCGATCACAACAAACGATCCAGAAATAGCTGCTAAGTTACGAATACTCAAAGAGCATGGTCAAAAATCTCGTTATATATATGAAGATATTGGTATAAATAGCCGTTTGGATGCAATCCAAGCGGCTATTCTACAAATAAAACTACGTTATTTGGATATTTGGAATCGACAACGACAGGCGATCGCATCTCGCTACCACCAGTTTATTAATCAAGTTTCTGGTATTATCGCACCCCAAGAATTAGCTGGAGGAGAAGGAGTTTGGAATCAGTATACAATTCGCATCTTGAACGAGAAACGTGACTTGGTACGCTCTCAACTACAAGAACGAGGCGTAAATACAATGATTTACTATCCTCGTCCTTTGCATTTACAGCCTGTGTATGCAAGCCTGGGATATCAATCAGGGCAACTGCCAGTAGCAGAACAAGCCTCACAAGAGGTTCTTTCCTTGCCCATGTTCCCCGAACTTTCTCTTGAAGAGCAAGATCAGGTGATTTATAGCCTCAAGGATTGTTTGGGATAGTCAGTTACCAGTTACCAGTTATCAGTTAACACCAATAGCCCTGATAACTGTTAACTGTTTACTGTTAACTGATGAAGTCCCTAACCTCTACACGAGTTGCCAGAGCTTCCACCAAACCACGAACAGCAGCAATCATTGCCACTTCACTATTGAGTTGGTTGATGGCAGAACCAACACCAACACCAGCAGCACCAGCAGCGATCGCTAATGGTGCGGTGACATTAGAAATTCCAGAAGCACACAATACTGGCACTGAAACTGCACGGGAAATTTCATAAGCTGCTGCCAAAGTGGGAGCAGCTTTTTCAATTAAGCCTAAACTGCCAGGGTGAGTGGGTTTGCTGCTAGTACCACCCTCGGTTTGGATGATATCTGCACCAGCTTTCACTAGTTCTTCTGCTAACTGTACCTGTCGATCCAGTGTCAGGATATGGGGAACAGTGACAGAAAGGGTAATTTCTGGTAGCAAAGCGCGGGTTTGGTAAGTCAGTGCTAAAACTTCCTCAGCCTCAAATTTCCGTCCTTGCGCATAAAAAGAATCGAAATTACCGATTTCAATTAAATCTGCGCCCTTGTCTACAGCTTGGACAAATTTGTCTGGCTCTACTTCCGAAGCACAAATAGGTAAGTTTGTCAAGCTTTTAGCTAATTTTACGAGAGTTGGATCAGCAGCAATATCGACAAAAGTAGCACCACCGTGGTGTGCGGCTTTGACGGTGGCAGCAACGCTGTTGGTGTCAAAGTTATTCAAACCGCTGATAACTTTGAGGGCGCAGCGGTTAGCAAATGCATATTGGAGAGTAGGATGCATTGTCATGGTTTATGTGGTCAATCTACGAAAATCGCAAATAACGATTATTCTACCGTTCTCCTTTACCTCTTAACTCGGCTTTATCTATTTAGCCAAACTGCGAGTTTACACTGAAATTCTTATTTTTTCGTATTTAAATTCATGCTGGCAAAAACGAAACGTCTGCAGAAACTACCTTCCATTCCTCTGGCAGCCTGTACCACATTTGGCTTTGTCGCCCCAAACGCTCCACACCGTCAACAACTCGGCGAAACTCTAAAGTCACTGCTGCCGCATCTGAATCTATATTTAAATTTGTTGAGCGTTTTAGTTTTCCCAAGTGGTTCACCATGCAAATCATAGATTACTGAAAGCTGACAAACAAATTTATCTTGGTTTGGCAAACCACTAGGGCAAAAAAATGTTGTTAAAATTTTAAGTCTCAGAGAGTGAAGGTGTAGTGATTTGTGAAGTAATCGCTGGTGGAGTAATGACGCTAACCTCTCTCTGTACAGCTTTATTTACTAAGTAGCTAACTCCTCGATACATCAATTTCTGGGTTACTCGTGTTGCAAGAATATCTATCGGCTTGGGATGAGAATTGACACTATAGGCAATCCCACGGTAAACCATATCAGAAGCTGGTTTAAATTCACTATTGCTTGCAGATTTTGTTGGCTCGTATTCGTAGCTAGCGCCGCGATAGTAAAGTTTCATAAAGTTGAATATCCTCGTAAATACACGCTTATCAGCCAAATCAGGCACTTTCTTGAGCTACAAGCTTATATTTTGCTTTTACGGAAATCTTTCCCAAAAAAAGCAGAATTAAGAAAATATTTGCTTGAGGGCGATGGTGCAACGGAAGCGATCGCTTCTAAGTATTTGTAGATTGAGCGAAACTGAGCAATTTAAACCCGTCGTTGCGATTAAAATTCTTTTCTAGAATGCGTTTATTTTATAGCGACAAGAGAAAAATACCATCTGCCGCCAGAGAGTTTCGCGCAGTGGTCTTCTATTTGTAGACTTGTTCTATCGATTCCATGAAAGAGAGTGACAACCATGAGCACAAATAAACTGTCATCACGTCTTTATCCAAGCCGCATTGATCTTCCTGCCGATGCACGTACCAAAATTGTTGAACTTCTCAACCAAACTTTGGCAGCGACTTTGGATCTCAAAACCCAGGTGAAACAGGCGCACTGGAATGTAAAAGGAGCCGACTTCTACCAACTGCATGAAATGTTTGATGAAATGGCAGGTGAGCTAGAAGAATACATTGATATGGTTGCAGAAAGAGCCACTGCTTTGGGCGGCTATGCTTGTGGTACAGTTCGCATGGCAGCTGCTAGCTCCATATTGCCAGAGTATCCGACTGAGATTTTAGAGGGCATGGAACACGTCACCGCATTAGCAGAGCGCTTTGCACCCTATGCCAAACACATCAGAGAAGCGATCGATACAACCGATGAATTAGGCGATGCAGACACTGCGGATCTCTATACCGAAGTTTCTCGCACTATCGACAAGCGACTGTGGTTCTTAGAAGCTCATTTGCAACCAGCAGAAATTAAATCAGAGAATGGTTCTACAGCTGCTAAGAGTCAACAGAAAGTTGGTGTGAGATAAATAAAGGTAATAGTTAAGTAATTTCCAGGGCATAATATTACATCAGTAGAAGACAAGTAGTCCGCCAAGAAATAAATTTCAAACGGCTCAAAGCTAAAGTCAGTTAAAACTGACTAGGTAAGATTTTCAGTCAGTGCAAACTGACTTGAAGTATAAGCCTGGAACTTCAGTTCCAGGCGTTTTATTGTCGTTATAGGTTCACTTCAGCCTACAGGCTAAAAGTCTAAGGCTATCATAATCAAGCCTGCAAAGGCAGGCTTTGTCTGTAAGCCACACTTTTTAAAGTGTCAGCTACTTATGCCCTTGCCATTGCCATTTGGCGACAAGATTCAGCACAACGGCGACACATATCAGCACAAGCTTTCATTTGAGCATCATCACCCATGCGAACACAATCTTGAGCGCAACGTTCACATACTTCAGCACAAACGCCGCAGGTACGTGCATGAAGTTCAGAAGTGCGAAGCATAAAATTAGCGCTGGTTTCACAAATTTCAGCGCAGTCTAGTAGTAACCGGATATGAGATTGTTCTGCGTGATTGCCGCCTTTTTGTAAGCAGTATGTCACCGTATTCATGCAGATGCTATGGCAGTCTAAGCAGTTTTGAATGCACTCCTGCATTCC
Source organism: Chlorogloeopsis sp. ULAP02 (assembly GCF_038404745.2). Taxonomy (NCBI): domain Bacteria; kingdom Bacillati; phylum Cyanobacteriota; class Cyanophyceae; order Nostocales; family Chlorogloeopsidaceae; genus Chlorogloeopsis; species Chlorogloeopsis sp. ULAP02. The sequence continues at coordinate 60,366 of NZ_JAYKTT020000045.1, forward strand.
TTGATTAACTTGGTTCAAAGTGAGTTGTTGTATAGCCATGATCTCAACTTCTCCAATTGCTTAGGTTGACAGGCAAAATTGCCTTTAGCATCACCTTAAAAAGTTGTAAGTATGTTTGCCTCTCACTAATGGAGTAATAAAATTTCTACCGATTGAATAATCAGAATTTCATGTCGATTTCATTTTTGTATATATGAGTCAATCAACATAAATTAACTAAAATACAGAGTCCCGACTTCTTTAAGAAGTCGGGACTCTTACAATTCAAGAGATCTATATCACGTTAAAAATGAATCAGAACTTCAAATTGGTTAAAGAGAAAATATTCGCTAACAAACTAAAAACGAAGATTTCATTCTAATTTCATTTTGATATGAAATACTAAGCATTTAGCGCAGTTATCTAGCTCTAATAACAAGTTAGATAAATCACATAACGCTCGTCATGAAAGAAAATCTTTTTTCTCTAGCCCCTATTTTCAAGACAGCTATTCTGACAGAACATTACAGTTGACACTCCAGCTAACTAGAGATTTCAGAATAGAGAAGGAAAGTTATGAGTATGGATGTTAAGTCTATGACTATCTCTTGGAAAACTGGATTTTTTGCATTTGCTTCTGTTGCGATCGCTCTCACAGGTGGCGTGTTAACAGCCTGTTCTACAACTACTTCCCAAAGCCAGATACCAAATACCACTACCACTGCGACTGATGCTAGCGGCAAGCAACAAATGAACCATGACGGTATGCATCACAATCACGACATGAACCATAGCATGGTAATGGATTTAGGCCCAGCTGATACTAATTATGATTTGCGCTTTATTGATGCCATGATTCCGCATCATCAAGGAGCAGTAGAAATGGCACAGGAAGCACAGCAAAAATCAAAACGCCCTGAAATCAAAAAGCTAGCAGACGAAATCATCAAAGCCCAGAACCAAGAAATTACTCAGATGAGACAGTGGCGCGCAGCTTGGTATCCCAAAGCAGGAGATAAACCAATGGCTTACGATACCCAACAAAGAAAGACAGTAAAGATGTCATCACAGCAAATGCAAGACATGATGATGAGCACAAACTTGGGTGCTGCCGATCAAGAGTTTGACTTACGCTTGATCAACGCGATGATTCCTCACCATGAAGCTGCTGTGACTATGGCTAAAGATACCTTGCAAAAGTCTCAGCGTTCTGAAATTAAGCAATTAGCTCAAAATATTATCAGTTCACAAGATACAGAAATTAACCAAATGAAACAATGGCGAAAAGCTTGGTATAACCAGTAAAACCAAGTACATAGCCGACACTTTAAAAGGTGCCGCTACACAGACAAAGCCTGCAAAGGCAGGCTTGGTTATGATAGCCTCAGGTTACCCTACAAGAAGCCGCCCTGTCGGCTTAAGTGAAGTGTATTGAGTTCTAGAGTGATTTTGAGAGCGATCGCAACTCAATTTCATCTTAATTTCATTTCTCAATGAAACATTAGTAGAAGAGTCTTTTAAATCTAATACCTTCACCAAAATCCAACACCCTAGAAGGGTGTCGCTATACAAACCAAGGCTGCCTCCGCAGCCTGTAAGGATTTTAGCCCACGGAGGTGGGCTTTATTTGTGTAGCCCCAGGCTTCCAGCCTGTGGGCGTTTCTGTACTCAAGGAATTTTGAAGCGCGATGTCTAACTCTCTGGGTTCCCAATCAACCATATTAATTAGTTGTGTTTCTGGTACAGTAGCAAGCTTGCTTTTACTAGCAACTCCCACAATTGTTCTGGCACACGCCGGGCATGGAGATGAATTTCATCAAGGAAACCAAGCCACTCCAACTACTAACTCAATTAAAGTTGATGCCCAAACAGCGCAACGGTTGGGAATTAAAATTGAGCCAGTCAAACGTCAGCGCCTCGCAGTTGGCATTAAAACCACCGGGCAAATTGAAACTCTCCCTAGCCAAAAAGTAGAAGTAACAACTCCAATTTCTGGAGCGAAAGTAGTTGAGTTATTGGTAGAACCTGGTGTATCAGTAAAAAAAGGTCAACCCCTTGCTGTTTTAACTAGTCCTGATTTAGTGACACTGCGAGTTGAATCACAAGAAAAACTAGCACAAGCTCAAGCTGACTTACAACAAGCACAAGCAGACTTAAGATTAGCTCAACAAAACTACGATCGCTATCAACAAATAGCCGCAGCAGAAATCGCTCAAGCCCAAAGCCAAGTCTCATTTGCCCAAGAAAAGTACGACAAAGACAAGCAGTTAACCGATGCTGGTGCTTTACCTCGTCGCAATGCCCTTGAATCGCAAACTCAATTAGCCCAAGCAAAAGCCGAACTTGCTAAAGCCAGTAGTCGCCGCGATGTCATCGAGGCAGAAAATCAACTCAAACGCGCTCAAGCAGGAGTAGAAGTAGCAAAAAAACGTATAAATCTCAGCAATACTACTTATGAAACGCGCCTGCAACAATTGGGAAATAGCGCTAATGCTAAAGGACTGGTGACGGTAACATCTCCCATTTCCGGTAAAGTTGCTGACAGAGAAGTAACAATCGGTCAATCCTTTGAGGATGCAGGTGGCAAGCTCATGACAATCGTGAACGATAGTCGAGTTTTTGCCACAGCTAATATTTATGAAAAAGATTTAGATCAAGTAAAAACTGGTCAGAGAATTAGGCTAAAAGTCGCTAGTATGCCTGAGCGTACCTTTTCTGGACGAATTTCGCGAATTGGTGCAGTAGTAGAAGGAGAAACGCGAGTTGTACCAGTACAAGCAGAAATTAATAATACTAGTGGGCAACTCAAACCGGGAATGTTTGCAGAGCTTGAAGTTCTCACAGAGCAAGCATCAGCTGCTAAGTTGGTGATTCCGAGTTCAGCTGTAGTTGATGTGAATGGTAAAAAAACTGTCTACGTGCAAAATGGTAATGCTTACCAGCCGATTGAAGTTACCTTAGGGCAAACTTCTGAAGACACGATTGAGGTAAAGACTGGTTTATTTGAGGGAGATTTAATCGTCACTCAACGTGCGCCCCAACTTTATGCACAATCATTGCGAGGTGGTGCTAAGACAACAGATCAAACAAAAGAAACTCCTGCACAGGCGACTGAAGTTAAAACGTCTAGCTTACCAGTACCGCTGTGGTTGCTAGGAGTAGGTGGAGGAAGTGCGATCGCTACCATCGCTTTCATGGCTGGTGTTTACATCACAAGTCGTCGTAATCAGTCGCAGCAGCTAGTACTAGTAAGCAGTTCGTCGGAGTTAGATACTCCTGCTCGTGATCCAGAAACTCATCACATTGCAAATAATTCGACCACAGATGGACACCGATAAACACCGATAGGCTCTTTTAAACTGAACTAAATATGTTAAATGCTATTCTCAAGTGGTCGATTGTCCAACGCTGGATAGTGGTGCTAGGAGCTATTGTTGTTACTTTCTTGGGTGTATATAACCTTACCCAGATGCCCCTAGATGTCTTTCCTGATTTTGCCCCACCCCAAGTAGAAATTCAAACCGAAGCTCCAGGGCTTGCTCCCGAAGAAGTCGAGTCTTTAATTACTTTACCAATAGAAAGCGCAGTCAATGGTACGCCGGGAGTAGAAACGGTGCGTTCTTCTTCGGCAGTGAGTATTTCTGTTGTGAAGGTGATTTTTAAATGGGGAACTAATGTTTATCAAGCGCGGCAATTAGTGACAGAACGGTTGCAACAGGCGCTGCAAAAACTACCAGAAGGGGTGGAAAATCCGCAGATTTCTCCTATTTCTTCTCCTATTGGTACAGTTGTGCAATATGCTTTCACTACCGAAACAACCCCAATGATGGAAGTGCGGCGTTTAGTTGATCGAGATATTACCAACCGATTGCTAGCCGTACCGGGTGTTTCTCAGGTGATTGCCTATGGTGGTGATGTTCGCCAGTATCAGGTTTTAGTCGATCCAGCCAAGCTCAAGGCTTTTAATGTCACCCTAGAAGAAGTAACAGCAGCAGCAACAGGTGCAAATGTCAATGCTGCGGGTGGCTTTTTGATCAATCCCGATCAAGAAATAGTTATTCGTGGAGTCGGGCGTATAGATTCAATTGAGCAACTGGGAAATTCGGCGATCGCTGCCAGAAATGGTACGCCGATCCTACTCAAAGATATTGCTGATGTGCGCATCGGTGCAGCCCTCAAGCGTGGAGATGGTAGTTTAAACGGTCAAAGAGCGATCGTGGTAATGGTTAACAAGCAACCCCAATATGATACTCCGACTGTTACCAGAGCTATCGAAAAGGCAATGGAGGAAGTTAAAGCTAGTTTGCCCAAAGATGTCAAAGTTATAGAAACTTTTCGTCAAAATAATTTTATTGATGCAGCGATTGAAAATGTTACCAGTTCTCTACGTGATGGTACTATCATCGTTTCGATTATCCTGCTGATGTTTTTGATGAACTGGCGTACTGCCATTATTACCCTCAGCGCCATTCCTCTATCAGTTTTAATTGGAATGATGATTCTGGGTTGGTTTGGTCAAGGGATTAATACTATGACACTAGGGGGTTTAGCTGTAGCAATTGGTTCGGTAGTGGATGATTCTATTGTCGATATGGAAAATTGCTACCGAGGTTTGCGTAAGAACCAAGCAACAAGCAATCCGGTACATCCCTTCAAAGTCGTCTATGATACTTCAGTAGAAGTAAGAGTTAGTGTAATTTTTTCTACTATAATTATTGCCGTTGTCTTTGCGCCGATTTTCTCATTGACAGGCGTGGAAGGTCGGATATTTGCACCAATGGGGGTTGCTTACTTAGTGTCAATTTTTGCTTCTACCTTTGTAGCAATGACCCTTTCCCCTGCGTTGTGCGCGATTTTATTAGCAAATCGACAGTTACCTGCGGATGATACTTGGGTGAGTGCTTTATCGCAACGACTCTATCGACCGATGTTAAATTTTTCAATTCGCTTCCCCACAATTATTTTGGCGGTGGCAGGCGCATCTTTAGTAGCATCCTTGGTTATTCTCCCAAGTTTAGGACGAGTATTTTTACCTGAGTTCCAAGAACCATCTTTAGTAAACGCAGTCTTGCTTTATCCAGGCAGTTCTTTAGAAGCAACCAATCAAGTTGGATTTGTGATGCAGGATGCCCTTAAAAATGATAAACGATTTAAATCAGTGCAGTTAAGATCCGGACGCGCTCCTGGTGATGCAGATGCAGGTGGAGTTAACTTAGGGCATTTAGATGTAGAACTGAGTGCAGAGGGATTGAAAGATAGGGAAGGAAGTATTGAGAAACTGCGAGCCGAATTTGCGAAGATACCCGGAGTTGCACCTAATATCGGCGGTTTTATTTCTCACCGCATGGATGAAGTATTATCTGGCGTCAGGAGTGCGATCGCGATCAAAATTTTCGGCCCCGGTTTGGAAGAACTACGCCGTTTGGGGGCAGAAGTTCAAGCAGCAGTAAGCAATATTTCTGGACTTGTAGACTTACAACTCGAACCCCAAGTCCCAATTAAACAGTTGCAAATTAATTTTAACCGAGAAGCAGCAGCTCGCTATGGCTTAACTATCGGTAATTTGACTGAGATGGTAGAAACTGCTCTCAACGGCAGAGTAGTATCTCAGGTACTCAAAGAGCAGCAGTTGTTTGACTTGGTGGTTTGGTTAAAAGAAGATGCTCGCAATAACTTAGATATGATCCGTGATTTAATAGTAGATACTCCTACAGGTCAAAAAATTCCTCTCGCTCAAGTCGCCAGTATAGACTACGGAACTGGCCCCAACACAATTAACCGGGAAAATGTTTCTCGCCTCATTGTAGTGTCTGCAAACGTATCAGGTCGAGACTTAGGTTCTGTAGTAGATGAAATTCAAGCTCAAGTCAAAAACTCAGTAAAACTACCCACAGGTTACTTTATTCAATACGGCGGTCAGTTTGAATCAGAACAAAGAGCTACTTATAATTTACTGGTATTTGGAGGACTGGCAATTGTCATCATTAGTATATTAATGTACTTTGCTGTCAATTCGGTTGCAGCGATGCTGATGATTATGATTAACTTACCTCTGGCTGTAGTAGGGGGAATATTTTCGATTGCGATCGCAGGTGGGATCGTCTCTGTAGCTTCGTTAGTAGGCTTTATTACCCTTTTTGGCGTGGCGACACGCAACGGCTTGCTGCTAGTAGACAATTACAACAATAAACTGTCACAGGGGATGACTTTACGGGAAGTAATTTTTGAGGGATCGATGGAGCGCTTGGTAGCTATTTTAATGACAGCTCTCACCTCCGCCTTAGGAATGGTTCCTCTAGTCATCGGTACGGGTGCAGGCAAGGAAATTTTGCAACCTTTGGCAGTGGTAGTACTGGGAGGATTGTTTACCTCTACAGCTTTAACATTATTAGTTTTACCTGCTTTATACGCCAAGTTCGGCAAGTTGTTAATGCCAAAACAACTATCCTAAATTGACCATCTCATATCTTGAAATTTATTTCCCTCAGCGTTCCTCTGCGCTTTCCTCAGCGTCCCTTTGCGTTTAAAAGTATCACACAAATCAATATTTTTAAATTAAAATCTATTGTAAAATTGTGCCTGATGTACTCAGTACCAGATATCAAAATCATTAGCAATAATTTGAGTTGATTCTCCATTTACTGGAGAGTTTAAACTAGAAAAATATGAGCAATATCAAATCATCATTATTCACAAAAAATTAGTGTGAAATTTTGAAAATGAAAAAACATTTATCTAACTGGATGAAGAAATTTTCTCGCCCCTTTATTGTAGTAATAATTACTACTGGAATTTTAGTTACTTCATATGCAACAGTTCCTGAGGTGAGCAAAGCAGATAATCTTAAATTAAGCAATAACCTACAAAAAGTAGCCAGCAATTCTCAATTAATTTCCACCGCAAGCATCTGGGATAAAGAAACTGAATCTTACTCAGGCAAGCGAGAAATTACAGTTTATCGCAGTCCGGCTTGTGGCTGCTGTGGAGCCTGGATTGAGCATATGCAAAAGCACGGGTTTAAAATTAAAGCAGATATCAAAACTGACGAGATGGAGGCAATAAAGCAAAAGTACAACTTGCCTCAAGATTTAGCATCTTGTCACACGGCAATTATTGATGGCTATGTTATGGAAGGACACATACCAGCCGATGATATTAAACGTTTTCTCAAACAAAAGCCCAAGTTTGTAGGTTTAGCTGTACCGGGAATGCCTGTAGGAACCCCAGGGATGGAATCAGGTAATAGAAAACAACCGTTTTCAATTGTAGCGTTTGATAAAAAAGGTGAAGTGGAAGTTTTTAAAGAGTATCAAAATTACTAAGTTCGAGTTTCCAGATTTTTTGCTAAAAACTGTATTTCACCTTATCTAAATTAAAATTAAATTGTTCAGATGAAGAATCATTCAATGCAATATCTGAATCTCAGTTTTGTACTCTTTGCAAGTATCGGACTAATTTTTTTAGGCGCTTGTAGTAACAGCAATCAAACTGCTAGTACAGATAAAAATACTTCAGTAACCTCTAATTCCAGTTCTGGATCGCCAACTGCTTCTGTTTCACCTGCAACTAAAACAAATAACGAACATGGTGCATCAAAAGGCGGTCAAGTTGTAGAAACTGGAGCTTATCATTTAGAATTTGTACCTGAAAAAGATGCTAATGGAACTCATATGGATTTGTATCTGCTCAGAGGAGACAATCACGAAACAGTTCCTAACGCTAAAGTAACAGCTCAAGTTCAGCTGCCTGATGGTAAACAAAAGAACGTCCCTTTCAATTATGATGCTAAGGGTAAACACTATACAGGCTTGTTATCAGAAAAAGCAACTGGTCAGTATCAAGTGAAAGTTACTGCTGATGTTGGCGGTAAAAAGATAGATGGTCGTTTTAGTTTCAATAAATAGTATATAAAAATTGGCGTTGCTGAATCTAGAATTGAATTTATCTCACGCACCAGACGCACCAGGTGCAGAGAGGAAGAGTTTGAAAATACTTCTATTTAGCAATGCCTAAAAATTTATTTTGATTTTAAAGGTAGTGTGCTGTGCGATCGCTTTGTAAACAAATTTTGATGCAAATTAATATTTCATCTTGATTTCATTCGGAAATGAAAAACTAACTATATGGGCTGTTGTGAAAGGAATAACTCAAATAGATAAGGCCTAATGAGTAAAGTTTTATTGCTATTGTTAGACTCTCCATTTGAGTAGAGAGTTGACAATTGAAGTTAAGCAGTAAAGAACAAAATTAGAGACAAAGAGAACTAGTTCCTCACGAGTTGCTCACAATATGTAGTTAACGTTCATGATAGAAACAAAATATTTAGTCTTCAGTCTTGAACAAAGGTGAAGAGATGAAAAGCAGAAATTTGATTTATGGTTTGATAGGATTATTGAGCAGTAGTACTCTCGCAGTATTATTAATAATAAATAATACGCAAGCTCAATCTCCAAATTCACAACACAATACTCATCACCCGTCTACTCAAACTACTCCTCGGCAAAGAGGGATGATGATGGGTGCAGTCGATCAACATTTTATTGAAATGATGATTCCCCACCATCAGCAAGCAGTGGAGATGGCTAATCTAGCTTTAACGCGTGCTAAACATCCAGAAACAAAAAAACTAGCTCAAGCTATTAAAACAGAGCAAGCCCGTGAAATTCAACAAATGCGAACTTGGTACAAAGCATGGTACGGCAAAGAAGTGCCTGCTACCCCAATTTCTGGTATGGGCATGATGGGAGCACAGCACGGAATGATGAAAATGCCCATGCATCATGACATGAGGGGCATGGATGTAGATTTAGAAGCCTTGAAAAATGCTCCAGATTTTGATCGAGAATTTATCAGCCAAATGATTCCCCATCACCAAATGGCGGTAATGATGTCACGTATGGTTGTTAACAGTGGTACACATCCCGAACTTCGCAACTTAGCTCAATCCATTATTAAAACTCAAACGGCTGAAATCGCACAGATGCAGCAATGGTATCAAGCTTGGTATCAGCCTACTCCTAGATCGAGTCAGCAGTGAATCTGAAAAAGGGAGCAGATATGATGACAAAACGTCAAATTGAGATATTCACAGCTAATTGTCCTCTTTGTGACGAGACTGTTCGTTTGGTGCAAGAGCTAGCTTGCCCTAGTTGTGAAGTATTGGTTTATAACCTGAGTTTTGAACAACAGCAGTCGATTTATCTAGCCAAAGCGCAACAGTATGGGGTTCAAGCAGTGCCAGCGATCGCCATCAACGGAGTGCTGATGCTGACGGGCAAACCAACTCAACAGCAGCTTGAAGCTGTAGGTGTGGGACAAAACTAGAAACAGAAGATGGCTAAAGATCCCATCTGCGGCATGGTAATTCCAAAAGCTACTGCACTAAGCTCAACTTTATGTAAGTTTCGTACATTACTAATCAGCTACAACTTGTAGAGAAATTTTTTATGAGGGTGCTACTTGTAGAAGATGAGCCGGATTTAGGTGCTGCAATTAAGCGAGTTTTAAATCAAGAAAAGTACGTGGTTGACTGGGTAACAGATGGTACTGATGCTTGGGCTTATTTAGAAAATAGCTGGGCGCAATATACGCTAGCGATTGTTGATTGGATGTTACCAGGAATGTCAGGATTGGAGTTATGTCAACAGCTACGTAAACATAAAAATCCCCTGCCTGTTTTGATGCTAACAGCTAAAGACAGAATGGAAGATAAAGTTACTGGGCTGGATGCGGGTGCAGATGACTATTTAGTAAAGCCATTTGGGATGGCAGAGTTACTAGCGCGATTGCGAGCGTTACAGAGGCGATCGCCTCACTTTCAACCGAAGGAATTAACTTTAGGTAATCTGACTCTTGATTACGGCAATAGTACCGTTACGAGTCACCCTGCCCATCCAGACAAACAGGCAATAACCCTAACTAATAAGGAATTTCAGTTACTAGAGTATTTGATGAAGCACCCAAACCAAATTGTTACCACAGAACAAATTCGCAATCAACTTTGGGAAGTAAGTGCAGAACCTGTTAGTAATGTAGTAGCAGCACAAGTACGTTTGCTGCGCCGCAAATTAGTAAATAGTGGTTGTGGCAACCCAATTGAAACGTTGCATGGCATGGGGTATCGTCTCAATCTCACCGATGAATCAAAATAAACTGTTTCAGAACACCCGCTTTCGTCTAGCTTTATGGTATGCGATCGTCATGGCTTTAATTTTAAGCCTGTGCGGATTTGGTGTTTACGAAGCGATATCCCATGCTCATTGGATCACCTTAGATCGAGAATTAGAGTCTGTGGCGGGAACTCTCCATGACACGATTGAACTGAAACTACAACAACCTGGAAATTTAGAACCAGTAATTCAACAGCTTTTACCAGATATTTGTGTGGTTGGTAAAAGCTGCACTCCAAAAAAATCGAGTTCTAAACGTCATATTTTGAATGCCATTAGCCAAGGCTACTACTATGTACGTTTTTTTGATAATTCAGGGCGCTTAATTGCCGTAGGAGGTACTGAACCACAAGGGCTGCCCTCAGTTTTTAATCCTGAATCTTGGCAAACTCTGAGAGATAGCAAAGGCAATCTTTACCATCAAATTTCTTTTGTGCTACACACTAAAGACAATAAAAATTGGGGCTATATCCAAGTCGGGCGAAGTCTGAAAGACTTTAGTGAATATCTAGATGCTGTGAAATTAATTTTAGGGTTGGGATTACCGATCGCAATGGTTCTGATTGCGATCGCTAGTTGGTGGTTAGCTCTTTTAGCAATGCAACCGATTTATCAATCCTACAGACAAATTCAACAATTCACGGCGGATGCAGCGCATGAGTTACGCACTCCTTTAGCAGCAACAGGCGCGACAGTAGAATCAGCACTTTTGATGCCGCAACTAGATGAAACAGAGGCGCGGGAGATTTTACAAACTATACTGCGTCAAAATCAGCGGCTGACTACTTTAGTTGCAGATTTGTTATTGCTGGCTCGCTTAGACAGGCAATCGCTAAAAACACGACAAGAAATTTGTTGTTTAAATGAAATTGTCAGCGACTTAATTGAGGAATTTGCAGCAATGGCGTTGGCTGCGAAAATCACACTCACATCTTCTCTCCGGGTGCATCAACCTCTAAATGTTGTAGGTAATAGCGAGCAGCTTTATCGCCTGATTTCTAACTTAATCATCAATGGAATTCAATACACACCACCAGAAGGAACAGTAACTGTGATTTTAGATCGCAGTGACAATTATGCCGTGATTCAAGTTCAAGATACAGGTATTGGTATCCCCCAGCAGGAACTTGCTCGCATTTTTAATCGCTTTTATCGAGTCATGAGCGATCGCTCTCGCAGTACAGGTGGTTCTGGTTTAGGTTTGGCGATCGCCCAAGCAATTGTTCAAGCACATAACGGTAGTTTGAACGTACAAAGTAAATTAGGTAAAGGTAGTATTTTTACGATTAAGTTACCTTTTTATCCCGCTCCACCATCCAGCAATTGGCTCAGTGCCTTCACTAAAGCTTGATTCTGCTCATCAGTACCAACAGTGATGCGTAATTTATCTTCCAATCCTGGTTGCTGAAAGTAACGCACTAAAATCAAGCACTCCTTCAGCTTTTGATAGAGATATTCTGCATTCCCTTTTGGAGGCTGTGCCAACAAAAAATTGGTTTGAGAATCCCAAACACGAAAACCTAATTGTCTTAAATCTGTTGCTAGCTGAGTCCGCGATGCTTTAATCTTAGCTACACAAGTATTTTTATATTCTTGATCGGCGATCGCAGCTGCCCCAACGGCACAAGCGATCGCATCAATGTTATAGCTATCCTTCACCTTAAACAATCCATTCAGCAGCTTCGGATTCGCTACCCCAAACCCTAACCGCAATCCTGCTAATGAGTAACCCTTAGAAAGTGTGCGAATCGCGATCGTATTTTCGTATTCCTGAACCAAAGCTAATGCATCTTCTTCGGCAAAATCTACGTATGCTTCATCAATTACCAAAACCCCAGATAACTGAGTTGCTAGTTCTCGCAGCTCCTCAATTGGCACCACATGCCCCGAAGGACTATTGGGGGAGGCAATAAATGTTACAGCACCATTAACCGCAATCAGTTCTTTCAGGGGTAAGCTATAGTCTTCGTTGTAAGGAATTTCAACAACATCCGCAGCCTGCATTCCTGCTAATGTCTGGTATAACACGTAGGTAGGCACCGGATAGACTACCTTCCGCCCAGGTTCCGTACAGGCTCGAATCACCAAGTTCAACAATTCGTCACTGCCATTTCCGACAATAATCCAATCACTGGGAACTCCCAAAACTTTGCTCGCGGTTTGCCGGAAATCCTCCCCAAACGGTTGTGGATATCGCCGCAACCATTCCCCATCAATATTCTGTAGCACAGCTAGTGCCGCCGGAGAGGGAGGATAGGGGTTCTCGTTGCTGTTGAGTTTGATGATCTGCGTACCCCGTTTGGGTTGCTCACCGGGGACATAACTAGCCATTGCATTAATATTGGAGCGGAAATAATTGGTCATTACTCTGTTTTGGAGCAGAATTAAACTTGTTAGGATAGAAGAATTATGTGAAGTCTAACCTAACAATTCTTGACAATATCGTTTTTTGCTCTTTACATCAAATCTAAAGTGGATATATGCAATCTTAGGTTGGGTGCAGCGGAGACATTCAGTATCTAAAATCATCAACTATAGGACTTACGCAAAATCCCTCTAAACTCATCTTGACTCCGTGTTCACACCGTACTCTGTGGTTTATTATTCCATAAATCATGCCTAAGTCCTGCACTATTGAGCCAGCAGTGGCGTGTCAAGACTAAATAGATTGCAATAGTCGGAGTTTGTATTCCTCTTAAATTAAGTAATAAATAAGTAATAAATAGTTACAACATATGTACTTAATAAGGAAGTAAAAATTCAGATCTCCGACTTCACTAAGAAGTCGGAGATTTAACAAACTTAGCAACTCTTATTATAAATTATTTACAACTTTTTGATATTCGCTATCTATAGTTAAATCAAGATATGAGATTACAGAGATTAAGTAGCTCAACCCAGATAATTTCAAAATGTTCGAGCTTCATCTTAATCCCATTTCATCTCAATTTACAACTAGCAATAGTCTCTTTAACCGGAAATGTGGATGAAATGATTGTATTTGTATATAACTGATAACCAAGGCGATTGGTGAAACTGTCTGCCCACAAGATATAGATGTACAAAATGAACAACATTTTTATCGCACTCTATTGTGCAAAGGAGAATTTATATGTTGAGGAATACGGATGAATTACTTGTAGATATGTCAGAGTATAAAAACAAATCACTGGTTAAAAAATATCTACAAAACCCTTTCTCAATTGCATGGTCAAGATTAGCTAATCTAATTAAATCTACCCCTACTGTTCCACCTGAGGACAATGCCTCTGAAGAATATAGAACAGATAACATCAGAGAGCAATATGTATACCGTCCCTTTACAGACCGCATAGATCCGTCGCTTTACTATACCATCTTCTCTCCTCACCAACGATTTTAAAATGATGGTGTAGTCAAAAGCTAACAAAGGCATTTTAGGCTATCTCATCCACTAAAAAGGCGCTGAAGCGCCTTTCATTTTGCCCGGTTTTAAAATTTGCTTATTTATTCCAATCATAAATGGTCACCACAATAAATATTACTAGAATTGTCTAGCCAGAAGATAAGCGATCGCAATATCCAGCGAACCATTGAAGTTGTGGATGCTCTGGTGCTTGTGATCGCATTACTAATGATGGTGCAATAGCGTAAATAGAACATCCTTCGTCAGCTATCGCTAGACTGTAACCACCAGTGCCAACACCGATGTCAGCGATAATGCTATCTTTTGGCAAGTTGAGTAAGTCAATTATCGTTTTGACGATGCGAGGATCTGGGATACAAGTTTTAGAATATTGTTGACCAATTGAATTATAAATATCGCTCATTCTCCTGTAGACACTGATAGATTGCAAACATCCCTAACAACTTTGAGAAATTGTCGCATCACTGATGTTTCTGCCTCTGGTTGCCATACTACTGCTGTTTCTACTAATGGTGTTGCTTGAGCGATCGCCTTATACACTACACCTGCACGTTGGAGATTTTGCAAAGAAGACGGCACAATTGCAATCCCCATCCCAGCAGAAACTAGTCCAATAATTGTTTGCATTTGAACAGCTTCTTGCGCGACTTTTGGTGTAAAGTTACCTTGCTTGCACAGAGCGATAATCTTGTCATAAAGTCCAATTCCTAAATAACGTGGAAACAAAATGAACCGTTCGTCGCCAAGCGATCGCACTACAATCTGTTCTTGTTTTGCTAAAGGATGGATGGCAGGTAAAGCAACAACAAGATTTTCTTGCTGAATACACTCCCAACAAAGGTTGTCATCTTCCAAAGGCAAATGTACAAAGCCGACTTGGATGCGATGATTGCATAAAGCCTGTTCCTGTTCTGTTGTTGTTAACTCCTGCAATATCAATTCCACCTCCGGAAACTGTCGATGAAAAGCCTCTAGGATATTAGGTAAAACATCATAAGTGACAGAACTGATAAACCCTACCCGTAATTGTCCTCTTTCTCCCCTACCCGTACTGCGCGTTAACTCAATTGCCTCCTCAAGTTGCGCTAAAAGTTGATAAGCTTCACGCAAAAATACTCTTCCTGCCTCTGTTAGTTGTACTTGACGCTTAGTTTTGCGATCAAATAATTCCACCCCTAATTCTGCTTCCAGTTGTTGAATTTGCTGACTCAAAGGCGGTTGCGCTATGTGCAATCGTTCTGCCGCTCGACTGAAGTGTAATTCTTCCGCTACAGCAATAAAGTAACGCAGATGTCGCAGTTCCATAAAATTGATATCTTAAATATTTCAATTACTCACAAATATATATTAGACATCTGAAAAAAATCTATCTATGATACTCATACAAAAGCCTTGCAGGAGTCAAAAAGATGCCGGAAAATTACACGCCAGGCTATTCTCCCAATGCCATAAACTTTATGGCACGGCGCACAGCCGCATCTCATGCCGCCTTCTTCCTTCCTTATCTGCGTCCGGGAATGCATATATTAGATTGTGGTTGTGGCCCTGGTACGATTACTTTAGGTTTAGCAAGTGCGATCGCTCCCGGTAAAGTTACAGCAATTGACAAAGCAGACTCTCAAATCTTAAATGCCTGGGATAATGCTAAAAAGCAAGAAATCAGTAATGTTGATTTCATTAGTGCAAATATTTATGCCTTACCCTTTGTAGAGAATTCCTTTGATGCTGTGTTTGCCCATGCTGTATTCGAGCATCTCCAGAAACCTGTGCAGGCTTTGCGGGAACTGTGGCGAGTTCTCAAACCAGAAGGCATCATCGGAGTTCGCAGCCCAGACTGGGGAGGATTTTTGATGGTGCCGACAACACCAACACTGGATCGGGCAATAGATTATTGTAAGTTCCTTCAGCAGCAAAATGGTGGTAATCCCTGTATTGGTAGAGAGTTACGCGCTTTATTACGACAGGCTGGATTCATCAACGTCAAAGCCACCGCTACTTATGAATGCTACGAGCCATTGAGTTTGCCTGCCGAATATTTAGCCCTAAGAATAGAAGCCTCGGCAGAGATTGAGCAAGCTATAGATAAAGGATGGGTTGATGGGCAAGCATCTCTATTGGCAATGAGTGAAAGTTTACGGGAATGGAGTCAGCATCCAGATGGTTTTTTTGCTCAGACTTGGTGTGAAGTGGTTGGGAAAAAAAGCGTTTAAGATTGCGTCCTTTAAAGCGGCAGCATAACAACTCATAAGTATATACTAAACACTTATCTGCGATGTTTGTCATAACTTGCTTGCCTAATCAAACAACTAGCTATGGCTTCGTTTGATGATAGCTTGCATCCAGTGGCTTCTACCATTACCCGGCTTCAATTAACCTTGAACCGAACAAGCGATCGCTGACTCTATCAGAATCGGTCTATGATCAGAGGTAGTTGGAGTCGAGACAAATCTATCCCAGTTGTAGCAGCTAAATCTTATGTAGACTACCGGAACGATGCTTATTGGGTTGCAGGAACTGGGTGAGTCTACTGGTTGTTACAATTTGGTTACAACGACAGATTGACGAGGGGAGGGCAGCCTATCGGAATATCCCTGAACCTGCGATACTGGAGCCATACTACAAACTGCGGCAACTACACGCTATCGTCTGGGTATATGCGCTGCTACCAGAGTTTCCTGACTGGGTTACACATGCCAAGCGCATGCTCTATAACTTGCGCGATCGCCTTTGAATCTTGCCCATTCACGGCTACCTAAACATGAACCAACAACTCAAACCTTGGTTGTTAACTGCCCTACTATGGAATTCAACTATTTTTATTCAAGCCTGTGTTGTAGCGAAAACCAATTCACAATTTACTTCTCGCCCTACAAGTGCCACTCAATTTGATGAGCAAACATTAGCTCGGCAATTGGCAAGTAGTTATTTGAACAAACAACCTATAACAGCAAATACAGCTAATCTTTCACTAGAACAAGCTTTAAAGGTACAAAATCAATTCGTTCAAATTCTTATCCCTAATTTAGGAAAAGTTGTTGGTTACAAAGCTGCACTTACTAATCCAACTATCCAAAAACGCTTCCAAGTCTCCCATCCTGTATCCGGGGTACTGTTGGAGAAAATGCTCCTCAAAACGGGAGCAACAATTCCTAGTGATTTTGGCACTCAACCCAGACTCGAAGGAGATTTAATTGTTAGAGTTAAAAGCGAGGCAATTAATACAGCGACTACTCCGCAAGCAGCCCTAGCAGCCTTGGATGTAGTTATCCCTTTTATTGAGCTTCCAGACATCGTGTATGCAAAAGATGTCAGACTAAATGCTTCTAGTTTAGTAGCAATTAATGCTGGTGCAAGATTAGGAATCTTAGGTGAACCGATTCCCTTAACACCAACGCAGGCATGGCAAGAGCGTTTAGGAAAGATAAAATTGGTAATTTTTGATGGAACTGGAAAACAGTTAGCAGTGGGAGAGAGTCAAGCTATTCTAGGGCATCCGTTGCAAGCAGTACTTTGGTTGAAGGATAATCTCAAAACACAAGGTAAGTCTTTAAAAAAAGGTGATTTGCTTTCTTTAGGAAGCATTACTCCGATGCTCAGTGTAAAGTCAGCAACTAAAGTCCGTGCTCGGTATTTAGGTTTAGATCCTAAAGGGAAAGTAGAAATTTTTGTGAGTTTTCCTGACTGAAAAATTACTAGAATTTCATGAATCAGATATTAGGTTAGAAACCATAAATTTGAGAATTATAGGACTTACGCACGAGTCTATGGAATAATAAACCGCAGAGAACGCAGAAAACACGGAGTCAAGAGGATTTCGGAGGAATTTTGCGTAAGTCCTACATTGGTTATATGGTTTGAAGATGGCTTTGGAATAGTTCCAAAACTTTTTCCCAAGCATCATTAGCAGCTTCTGGGTTATGGCTAGAAGGTTCGTTACAAAAAACTATGTCCTGTTTTGTAGCGAAAAACACGATGGGGAATATTTATGTTTCTTTAACTCTGCTTCAATTTCTTATGTTTGTTCGATTGAAATTGAGTCATCTTGCGTACCAGAGAAGGCATAAATAGTACCTTTAATCTCAGAAGCATGAGTGATAGTAGGCGCACTACCACTAGGTGTATAAGTTGTAATTCCACCTCCATAGAAGGAAGCTGTCGCTTTAATATCAGGTAATGTTGCTGCAAGGTAGACGATATGTCCACCAAAACAGAAACCGATGGATGCGATCGCATCTACTTTTAACTTTGGGCAGAGTCTTTAAATACTCAATAGTGGCTTGGATATCACTTATAATCTCAGAGCAACATTAATGATTTTTGCACCTTAGAGACTCTTGCAATCACTACAGGTACAAACGCACAAAATTGACACTTGCTTGTGAGATATACAATGCTGTCTGACTCCGAAGACGAGATGTTATTTATACCTTTGTAGCTATTGTTTGGACTTGTAGTTTAGCGTTCAGTTAAACTGTCTGAATACTTACTAATCGCATTTTTACTGATTCAATATATCAAAACACTTTTTCTCTGTTCAATCTATCAAAATAGTGAATTTAACTAACAACTTATGACACAAGAACCTCTATCTAGGGAACGATTTGGCTGATGAGCCAGATGAAGTAAAAATAGGATGCTAAATCTTATGGAGATTGTATTCTGTGAAACTAAATTATTTTCTCAAAAGGCTTTCAACTGTAGGACGTTGGGTAGCTGCAACTCTGTTCTGTTTAATGGCGATCGCCTTTGTTTGGCAAGGTGCATTTTTCTCTGACAACACAGCAATGGCTAATCCTGCTGCAAACTTGATCGCATCTAAAGACGCAGGAGATCAGGTTAAAGAGAAAACCAGAGAAGATGCTGGGCGTGCTAAGAATTTCATCCGAGATACAGCAGATAAAGTTGAGGAAGCCGCTAGAAGCAATGCTTCTAAGGTTGATCGCGCAACTGATGGTGATAATTTCATTGAACGCAAAGCAAAAGATGATGCGGCTCTAATTCACAAAAGAGCAGAGGAAGATGCAGCTCGCACTCAAAAAGCAGTAGACAACACAAAGAATGCTGTTGAACGCACTGTTGAGAACATCAAGGATGCTTTTAGCAACTAGCAAATACTAGCTTGAACTGACTGAGTATGCGATCGCACTTTTGCTCCATCAATTTGCGATCGCTTCAACAATTTATTTTGTCTCTACAGTGCTGCCAAATCTTTCTAAAAATCAACTGGAGTCTGAGTAGGCTAAATAATTCCTCGTATATTTAGATACAATTAAATTTTGCTCATCAAACAGTATTTGATTGTTTTTATATCGTGACATTAACTGATATTTTTTAAATCTAACGACTCCAAATATTTATAAACTTGTGATCATAATGACTACTAATGATGTGGGATCGCTCTCTAGATAACCCTAAGTGAGTCATAATCCAATAGTTGGGCGATCGCTCTTTAGTTATATATTATGATGAATGAACAGTCAGACAAAAGCATTTGGTTAATCTTAAGACGGATATACAAATCGAGAAGCATATGTTACTCTGGGCTATTAAGTAGAGTAAGTCAGCCTAATCTAGCGAAGCACAATGCTAACGCCAGAGCGGAGGAACCAAATTTTGGGGCGTATCTCTTTGAAGGCAGAAGGTAGAAGGCAGAAGGCAGAAGGCAGAAAAATAAACATAAAATTTGTTAACTGCTTCATCCTTGACACTTCATACTTCATCCGTCTAGAGAAGGGTATCTCTCAACCCTAGCCCGTCAGCTAACTTCGTAGGCACTGAGAGGAGACTGAAGAGGCAGCATTTTTTAGTGTTTAAACCTCATCAGTATCCTTGGCTGGTACTGCTCAGATTTTTGTACCTGCAGTGAAACTGTCTTGGGGTTTTAACATGGCACAACTAAATTTGGCTGCGATCGCCGCAGTTGCTGGGCAAGTAGCCTGGAAAAAGGCAAAACCTGTAATTTTTAAGGATGTGGTATTACTACCTGCCCTCGGATTTTTGGGGATTATTGTCTTGTGGTGGGTGGTTGCCCTTGTTAACCATGAATTAATGCCCACTCCACCTGAAGCACTAATTGCTAATTTAGATTACATTCTAAATCCGTTCTATCAAAGAGGGCCAGGTAACTTAGGTATTGGTTGGTTATTGCTAGCAAGCTTGCGACGAGTGTTGCTTGGATTTCTGCTCGGTGCTGTTGTAGCAATTCCCGCGGGATTTTTGATTGGAATGTCAAAAAATGCAATGCTAGCCCTCAATCCGATCATTCAGATTTTTAAACCGGTGTCGCCACTGGCTTGGTTACCTATTGCTCTGGCTATATTCAACTTGGCAGATCCTTCGGCAATTTTTGTAATTTTTATCACCTCTCTATGGCCCACTATTATTAACACTGCTTTGGGAGTTTCTAGCGTTCCCAAAGATTATTTAGACGTAGCACGAGTACTAGAAATGCCTCGTTGGCGGCAGATTGCAAAAATTATCTTGCCTGCGAGTTTGCCTTATATTTTTACGGGTTTGCGAATTAGCTTAGGGATTGCTTGGCTAGTAATTGTTGCCGTGGAAATGTTGACAGGCGGTATTGGTATCGGCTTTTTTGTTTGGGATGAATGGAGCCGTTTAAATCTAAGTTCAGTATTTTTAGCCGTACTGGTGATTGGCATAACTGGGTTATTACTTGATTACGCTGTAGGCAAAATTCAAGAATTAGTAACCCATCGCCCCAGAACTGCAAATTAGATAGGGGCTAGGAAGAGGACACGGGGAGGAAAGACAAGGAGCAAGAACATCAAGCACGATTCTCCGCGTCCTCTTTGCGATCACCAATCCCCAATCCCCTATTTTGCTCATACCAACATCCCAGACGCACTCTAGCTTTGCAAAAGTGCGCCTTTTCGTAAATTTGCCAGTACTGAAGCAACACCATGAGTGATATCAATTGCAATTATTGGACTAGACGAGACTTCATCAAAGCAATAGGAGCAACCGCAGGCGGAATGACGTTGTCTTCCTGTGCCATCACTGGGAATACTGGCGCTAGAGGATTGACTGAAGAAGCTTTAGCAGTCGAACCACTAGTAAAACCACAACAGTTGGAAAAACCAGATATTACCGTTGGGTATGTTCCTGTCAATGACTGTGCGCCATTTGCGATCGCTTGGAAAAAAGGTTTTTTTCGCAAATACGGGCTAAATGTCAAACTCAATCGAGAAGCAAGCTGGGCAACTTCCCGTGATGGCTTGATTTTTGGTCGCCTTGATGCTTCGCCTGTGGTATCTGGTGCTGTTACCAACGCTAGGATCGGTGCTGAAGGTGCGCGTCACGCTCCCTTATGTGCAGCGATGACGATTCATCGGCACGGTAACGCCATGACTATGAACAAAGCTATGTGGGATTTTGGGCTGCGTCCGTGGTACGAGTATAAACAGAAATATGGCGATGGTGCTCTAGAAGCTTTTGGGCGCGATTTTAGAAACTACTTTAGCAAGCAACCACCTGAAGGCAAAGTTTGGGCAGTGGTACTAAGTTCTGCCATATACGAGTACTTTGTTCGCTATATTTCTGCTGCTGCGGGTGTAGATCCCCTGAAGGAGTTTCGCGTTATCATTGTTCCCCCACCGCAAATGGTAACTAATGTGCGGATTGGCGCGATGCAAGCTTATATGGTGGCAGAACCTTGGAATACACGCGCAATTACAGGTAACGAAGGCATTGGCTTTACCTTTGCTCAAGGAAAAGAAGTCTGGCAAGGACACCCAGATCGACTACTGGGGGTAATGCAATCTTTTATCGACAACTACCCAAAAACCTATCGCTCCCTTGTGAAGGCGATGATTGAAGCTTGTCAATATTGCAGCAAACCCGAAAACCGTCAAGAAGTTGCTGAACTAATTACAGATCGCTCATTCACAGGAGCAAAACCCAAAAATCCTGGTGCTCCAGTTACAAAATTTACAGGCCCTGCAATTTTCGGTAACTACAACTATGGTGGCTGGGATGGCAAAAACCGCACCGTGAAAGCTGCTGATACCACTATTTTCTACGATATTCCCGACAATGTTCCCAAACAACCAAATGAACACTCTACATTTTTATGGAGTTCCGAAAGTATTTGGTTGATGACACAAGCCGCACGGTGGGGGCAAATTAAGGAATTTCCCAAAAATGCTGAAAAGCTCGCCCAAACAGGTTGGAGAACCGATTTATATCGTGAGATTACTGCGGAAATGGGCATTGAGAGTCCCAAAGATGACTACAAAGTGGAGCCTCCAGAAGTATTTATCGACAACAAAGGCTTTGACCCTAGCGATCCGGTAGGGTATCTCAAAAGTTTTGAGATTAGAGCTAATGCTCCCGTTCGTTTCTATATGTCTTAATTAGTTCGCGCAAAACTATGTCAAAAATATTCTTAACCCCAAAAATTACCATGACTAAATCTACTTCGTTCTCAATGAATATTAACGAAAAAAACCCACGCACCACTCCATTTCTAGAAATTGAAAATTTAGTCAAGGCTTATCCAAACAATAATGACGATGGAAAATTTGTGGTTTTGGATGGTGTGAATCTGTCAGTGGGAGAGGATGAATTTATTTCTGTAATCGGCCACTCTGGTTGTGGTAAATCCACACTTTTAAAGATTGTAGCTGGTTTAGAAAAAGCCACTTCTGGTTCAGTAAGACTTGATGGTAAAGAAATTCGCAAACCCGGTGCAGAAAGAATGATGGTGTTTCAACACTATTCGTTGCTACCTTGGCTAACCGTGAAGGAAAATATCCGTTTGGCTGTAGATGAAGTTCTTAAAAATGCTACTCGCGCAGAAAAAATTAGCATTGTTAATGAACATTTAGCAATGGTAAATCTAACAGCAGCAGCTGATAAATATCCCGATGAAATTTCTGGAGGGATGAAGCAGCGGGTAGGTATTGCTAGAGCTTTAGCAATTCGTCCAAAAATGTTACTCATGGATGAACCTTTTGGTGCATTAGATGCCCTGACTCGTGGGAAATTACAACGGCAAGTTTTGGACATTTGGGAACGACACCGACAAGCGGTAATGATGATTACCCACGATGTAGATGAGGCTATTTATATGTCCGATCGCATTGTATTAATGACTAACGGCCCAGCTGCAAATATAGGGGAAATTCTAGAAGTACCATTTCCCCATCCACGCGATCGCACTCAAATGCGAGACTCTAAGGAATATTATGAACTGCGCAACTATGCTTTGAATTTCTTAGAGCAAAACTTTACCTCAGATGAGTAGATATTACTGTATTAAATACTGCCAACTAAACTGGTAATTGAGTAACCCATGTTTGTGGCAAATTTGACTACTAAATTTTCTAGCTTGATACTAATTTTTCTTCATTTGACAACACATTAATCCCACCTTACCCCCTTGTTAAGGGAGTACGAGACATCGTAAAGTGTAAGCGTTTGGAGAAATAGCATTAACCCACAAATGAACTCCATAGGTGACCGTCAAAAAGCCGTGTCATTTTGACTGCGTTTATATTTTTCTTGAGGCTTTGTTCATAGATGCTAGATTATAGGAGTGGCTAGCGATCGCTTGGAACAACAACAAAAAAAGTGACAAAATCTAAAACTGATTAACCTCTTTCTTCTTCGTAGTTTGTTTCATTGCAGGGAAGTAAAAGCTGTGAATATCAAACCAATGTTAATGCGTTTGCAAAACGCGATCGGTAGAGATGACTTGATTGAACAAATGGTGTTGCTTTGGGGAGAATCAACACCTGATTTAGAATCAGCTGCATCTGTCAAATCAGTCAACTTAATTGTTGGTTATGATAGTTCTCCCAAAAGTCACACAGCCTTGGATATTAGTTTATTAATTGCTCATCAAACGCGTATCGCCACTAAAGCACACGTCACAGTTCAAGCAGTTTATGTTTTAGAAGACAATCAAAATAGTCATCTTTTGGATGTCTTACCACAAAAAGAAGTTGTTAACAGTGGATTTTCCCATCGGTTTTCATTAAATTCACCTGCCATCTCAACATCAAATAGAATTTATCAACGCGTCTTCAATCAAACATATAAATTCGCATCCGCAGAGCGTATTCTCTGGCAAGCACGTTGTCTCGCTGAAGAATGGCAGAGTTATTTCAAAGCTCATCTACGATTTGGTTGTCTTGCAGATGAATTAAAGAAAGTTATAGCATCGGAAGCTGCATCTCTACTATTTTTGGGTTGCAACTCACCTCAACATCCCATCATCCAAAAACTAAAATATAGCTGTCCTTGTCCAGTACTAGGTATTCCCCATTGTATTGACAATGAACAAGGCTATAGTTAGAGATTTAAAGACCCGGTACTAGCAAAGAAACTCTTGTCAGTACCGTAACTAATTCTCATTCTCCTTGCTTAACTTTTGCTGTCAAAGAAACTCTTACACCATTCCTAACAACACCTGGAGGCGTCAGCCCACAAACCTTAGTTACCAGGTTGAACCTGGTAACGAGAACTAATTGCTTAATTTCCTGCCTGTAGGAATGCTCATGTGATTCAATAGATATTCATGTGAACTATTTCCAATGAGTAAGTTTAAAATAGTTAATATCAATTTGAAAAAGTAATGGGACACACAGACTCTGTGAAGACGATTCAAAATCGCGTCCATGACAAATACTTTGTCATCATCACTAATTGAATTGATATGAGCCTTTATTTTTAGTTTGATCGTTGCAACATCAAAAATTTAAAAGTCAAAATATATCTCCCCGGCAACTAGCTTTTATTGCCTTGCGAGATGTACATAGGGGAGCTTATGCAGATGTAGCACTAGATCGAGCGCTGCAAAAAGCTAATTTATCCGCTCCGGATCGTCGTCTGATTACAGAATTAGTCTATGGTTGTACGAGAAGACAGCGTACTCTTGATTCTGTGATCGACCAACTTGCCAAGAAAAAATCTCACGAGCAACCAAAAGACCTCCGCACTATTCTTCATCTTGGCTTATATCAACTCCGCTATCAAGCACGAATACCAGCTAGTGCCGCCGTCAATACAACCGTACAACTAGCGAAAGAAAATGGCTTTGCTGGACTAACCGGTTTTGTTAACGGGATGTTGCGGCATTATATCCGCTCGGCAGAAACATCTATTGATCCTCTACAACTACCTGAAAATTCAATTGCACGCTTGGGTATTGCCCACAGTTTTCCAGACTGGATTATTCAAGTTTGGATCGATCAATTTGGTATTGCAGAAACGGAAAAACTTTGTATTTGGATGAACCAAACTCCAGCAATTGACTTGCGGGTAAATCCACTTTGCACTTCAATACCAGAAGTACAAGCAGCGTTGCAAGCTACTGGTTTTTCCTGCCAACGTTTTTCTCATTTACCACAAGCATTACGACTGCTTGACAACCCAGGCCCTATTCAAAATTTACCTGGTTTCTACGAGGGGTGGTGGAGTGTACAAGATAGTAGTGCTCAACTAGTCACCCATTTCCTCGATCCTCAACCAGGAGAAGTTATTATTGATGCCTGTGCAGCACCTGGAGGTAAAACTACTCATATTGCTGAGTTGATCCAGGATCGAGGAACTATTTGGGGATGCGATCGCACTCCTTCTCGTTTGCGCAAACTCCAAGAAAATATCCAAAGACTCAATCTCAACTCAATTAAAATTTGTATTGGTGATAGCCGCAATTTACCGCAGTATAATAATTCTGCTGATCGTGTGTTGTTAGATGCACCTTGCTCTGGCTTAGGAACCTTACACCGCCACGCTGATGCTCGTTGGCGACAAACACCAGAAACTGTTCAGGAATTATCAATACTTCAGAAAAATTTAATATCACATACTTCAACTTTTGTCAAAATTGGAGGTGTATTAGTTTATGCCACCTGTACACTACATCCAGCAGAAAACGAGGCTGTAATTGAGTCATTTTTAGCCGAAAACTTGAATTGGAAAATTGATCCTCCCTGTTTGGATTCTCCATTTTTTGGGTATTCGTCACCACAAGGTTGGCTAAAAATATTACCACATCAGCATGGTATGGATGGCTTTTTTATGGCTCGCTTAAGAAAAACCAATCATTCAGGGTGAATACTGTTGGGAGTTGTAAGATTTCAGGGAGGGCAGAATCAACCAGAGGAGGCTGTGATGCCAGTTAACTCCAGTGATGTAAAAAACTTAGTAAAAATCTTGATTGGAGCAGCTTGGATAGATGGCAGAATCCAACCAGAAGAAAGGCAATACTTACGCCAGATCGCTCAAGAAAAAGGCGTATCCAGTGACCCAGATATCAAACCATTGCTGTACGAATTGGTTCCCGTTGAACCAACACAATGTTATGACTGGGTAAAGGAATACTTGGGCGATCGCCCCACTGTTGAGGATTGCCAAAACCTGGTTCAAGCCATCAGTGGTTTGATTTATAGCGATGGTGAAGTCGCAACAGAAGAAGCAAGACTGCTGATGAAATTACAACAAATATCTAACTCAGACGAGTCAACCCAAGTCGGTTTTAATGTTTTGCTCAAACAAATTCAAAAGCTTTACCGTCGTTGGGTTGAAATTCAAAACTAAGTGGATTGTCATTTGTCATTTGTCATTTCATGACTAATGACCAATGACTAGTTAATTACTTTGGTTCACCCACGCCCGGAGTTTCTTCTTTGTCAACCTTGGGTACAAAGTCAGGACGCTGTTTATCTTCCCAACCCACTGGACGTTTGGAGTTGTACCAGGCAATTGAACCAATAGTTACCGCAGCAATAAAACCAGCTACATAAACCGCAGTAAAAGCCCAAGGAAAATGGGGTTCATTTACCGCTTGTGCTGCTTGCATCAATAAAGTCATGAGTATACTCTCCTGTTGTAGGCAAGACTACTTATGTTAAGAACATATAAAAAGAGCGTACCACCTACATCCTCCACAAGTCATATGAAAAGGGAGTAAATTTGGAAAGGGGAAAGGGAATTAGTCATTTGTCATTGGTCATTAATTATTCTCCTTGTCCCCGCGTCCCCGTCGCCCCTAATCCCCACTCCCTGGCGGTCGTGGGGGTCCCGAGTTCCCCGCTCTCCGCGTCAATTTTCTCCCCATCTCCTTGTCTGTTTTTCCTCTTCCCGTTCCCTGTTATTGTGATGAACTAGGTCTTAATCTTTCCCGCCAGGAAGAATGACCAGAGCTATACTGTCGTCGCGAAAAATCTGATCTTAGTCGTCTGGAGCGACGCTGTGAGTTATCTGAAGAGGAAGAGTCACTGCTGGAAATTGCTGTTGATTCCGAACTGCGAACCCTGCGTCTACCGCTTCGAGATGTAGAGGGATCATCGTTCTCCTGCTGATAGTACCGCCGTCTGCGCCTTGGAGCTTGGTCTTCTTGTTGAGAATAACGTCTCCTAGATCTTCTTGTGCGAGAACTACCAGAAGATCCTTCATCTAATACTTGTTCACTAGACGAAGCAGAACCTTTCACAATTTTTCTTGGCTTGACGGGTTGCGCCTTTATACTACCTTTACGACCTTCTACTTGTGGTCGTTCGGGAAACTTTTCAACAGGCATCTCCTCTACTGCTTCTTTCATAAATGCATGCCAGGTATAGGCAGCACTACTACTGCTACCCCAAGTTTTTTTATTGTCGTCGTTACCCAACCAAACACCTGTAACTAATTGAGGTATGTAGCCAATAAACCATAAGTCGCGGGCGTCATCGGTAGTACCCGTCTTACCTGCAACAGGTCTATTACCTAATTGAGCTGCGGTGCCTGTGCCTGCATTTACTACATTACGTAACATCCAGGTCATAATGGCAGCTGTTTCGGCATCAATTGCACGCTTAGGCTTGAACTCAGCTGACCATATTTCTTTACCTTGGCGATTTAGAATGCGGGTAATACCATGCGGTTCGAGGTGTAATCCTTGCGTTGCAAAGGAACCGTAAGCACTGGTTAATTCCAGTAGGTTTACTTCATTTGAACCCAGAGCTAGTGAATAGTAAGGTTTGAGTTCTGATTTAATTCCCATATCATGGGCAAGTTTAATCGTTGGCTGAAATCCAACATCAATCAAGACCTTAACAGCAACAATATTGATTGATCTGGTAAGAGCATCTCTCATGTTCATCCAGCCAGAGAACCTCTCACTGAAGTTCTTTGGTTCATAACCATCGATCACAACAGACTCATCTAGATATTTGTTATACGGACTTTTACCCGCAGCGATCGCGCTTGCATAAACAAATCCCTTAAATGTAGAGCCTGGCTGTCGTTTTGCCTGAGTAACGCGATTAAACTGATTTTTATCAAAATCTCTTCCCCCAACCATTGCCTTAATTTCACCGCTACGGGGATCTATAGCTACTAACGCTGCTTGCTTAAAATTTTCCCAACGTCCTTGATTGCGTAAAGTTTTGGCTACTGCTTCTTCAGCTGTTTTTTGCCAGTTTGGATTTAAGGTGGTTTCCACTGTTAAACCACCAGTATTTAATATTTCTGGGGAAACATATTTAGGCAATTCTTTTTGGATGTAGCTAATAAAATAGGGTGCTTCTACTTGCCATCGTTTGGGCGAACTGGGTTTTGTAGTTAATGGTTCGGCAATAGCTGCTTGTTTCTGTGCTGCGGTGATATATCCATCTTCAAACATCCGCTGTAATACTAGATTGCGTCGTTGTTTGGCTGCTTCTAGATTTACTTGCGGCGAAAATCGATTTGGAGCAGGAGGTAAACCAGCTATAGTCGCGATTTCACTCAAAGTAAGTTCATTTACTGATTTACTAAAATACACCTGTGCTGCATCAGCAATACCGTAAGCTCCAGAACCCAAATATACTAAATTTAGATAACGCTCTAAAATATCGTCTTTACTCAATTGACCCTCTATTTTTTGAGCTAGACGAGCTTCTTTGAGCTTGCGCCAAACTGTACGCTCTTGTTTGAGGAAGAGAATTCGTGCTAGTTGTTGCGTGATCGTGCTACCGCCTTCCACTACGTTTTGCGATCGCACATTACTCAAAACTGCTCTGACAATTCCTTGTGCATCAACACCTTTGTGAGTATTAAATCTTCTGTCTTCTGAGGCGATAAAAGCTTTTTGAATTTGCTGTGGTATTTCCTCTAGTTTTAACTGTTCTCTAGTCGCTTCTCCCTGCTGTTGTAAAATAGTACCGTCAGCTGCTTTGATAGTTAATGTTTGTTCTCGAACAACAGCATTTAATTCTGTTTTATCTGGTAGTGTGCGGTCTATTGACCACACACCATAGCTGATGGCTACTATGCCGCCACCAATACCCAAGCCAGCCCAAAACCAGTAACGACGATAAAGTGGTTTATGATCGCCTGGAAGCTTTGCAACTAACTTTGTCAGTGTTTGCTTTGCTTTTTCCAGCTGCGTTGGTGGTCTATTCTCTATATTGGTGGATTTCTTTTTTTCTTCACTATCGCCAAGCGGTGATTCAGCTTTTTCTGTTTCAGAATCACTCGACTTCGTCGTTCGTTCCTTAAACCAGGAGGTAAACTTCGCCACGTTAGTGCCTCGCTTCAAGCAGTTTTAAACTAACCACCATCTAAAAATTTTTCTGATTAGTACACCACAATCGTGTTAGTATAATAGCCCATGCGTATTAACTATAGGCGTTATCAAAAAAGGTTTTTTAGATTTTTTAGGTAAATTTATTTAAAAGCAATATATAAAAAATATATAAAAGTTTAAACAATCTCTTTGGAGTAAAGAAGCTGTTGAAACTTCCTGTCGAATTTCCGGCTAAAATTAAGACAATAGACGATAGCATACGGAGAATATTGTATGCATAGCGCTATTGCTCTTGGTAGTAACATGGGTGATTCTCATGCCATTTTGGAGGCAGCATTAGAAACTTTAGCTCAAACACCAGGCATCATCTTAAAAGCAAAATCTCATTGGTACAAAACTAAAGCTGTAGGACCGCCACAACCAGATTATTTAAATGGTTGTGCAATACTACAGGTAAATATATTACCACAATTACTGTTAGAAATATTGCTGGATATTGAAAAAAAAAGTGGGCGTGTCCGTGAAGAACGTTGGGGACCACGTTTACTGGATTTAGATTTGTTGTTATATGATGACTTAATTTTGGATACTCCAAATCTCCAAATTCCTCATCCTAGAATGCAACAGAGAGCTTTTGTATTAGTGCCATTGGCAGAGATAGCACCAGATTGGATCGAACCAATTTCCGGACGCAAGATTAAACAACTGGTGAAAGAGGTAGACTGTTCTGAAGTACATCTATTGATAGGCGTTTAAAATTACACTAAATAAACGCAGAACAGTCCTGTTTTAACTATCAATCTCAATGTCACTCGTGTCTTTTTAGACCATAAATCCGACTATGCCATTAGGTAGAGAATTACCCCAACTGCTGAAAAAACGCTTGTTTTATCAAGGGCGCAAGTTTAATTTTGAAGTCAATCGCTTGCGTTTACCTAATCAAGCCGAAGGAGACTGGGAGTGCATTCGTCACCCTGGAGGCGCTTTAGCCGTACCAGTGACACCAGAGGGCAAACTTATACTCGTACGCCAGTATCGTTTTGCTGTTGGGGGACGGGTATTAGAATTTCCTGCTGGAACTGTGGAAGTCAATGAAGACCCTTTACAAACTATTCAGCGTGAAATAGAGGAAGAAACTGGTTATCGCGCTCACAACTGGAACAAACTAGGAGAACTTATTCTTGCTCCTGGTTATTCTGATGAAATTATCTATGCCTACTTAGCACAAGATTTAGAAAAGCTCGAAACACCCCCACAACAAGAAGAAGACGAGGATATCGAAACCGTTTTACTTTCTCCCGAAGAACTGGAGAAAGTTATTATGCAAGGAGAAGCTGTTGATGCCAAATCAATTTCCAGCTTTTTCCTGGCTCGTCCAATGTTAATGTGAAACACAAATTAGGACACGGGGACACACCAGACAAGAAGAAGAATTTTACTTCACTATTCCCCACTCCTCCCCATGTCCTTCTAACTTGAAAATAGGGAACGGAGAACAAGGTTGGGCTTCCCGTCAAGGCAGGGGGGACTGGCAAATCCGTTCGTCGAAGACGTTCCCGAAGGGTAGGTACAGCTTCCGTAGGTACGGCTTCAAGGTAGAGTACCCCGTAGGACGTAGACGCGTTCGCCGTCAGGCGTTGCGTTAGCTAGCGTCTTCTCGCAGAGTAGCCCTTCCCTACGGGAAGGGGTGAAACTTGTTTGATCGGAACTGCCTTGTGAACATTGGTAGTAATTGCGATCGCAGATTTGGAAGATCACAAATAGTCTGTGTCATCTTAGCGAGCAATATGTTATAGTGAGGCATAGAGTCAACAACTGAGAGTTCAAAGCTCTCCCTTTTTGAGACTAAGACCGCTTAGGCAACAAGGAGGTGATGCCCATGATAGATAGTAGTAAAAGCATGGGTCATCAGGTTGCGAATAGCCAGCTGTGTGCTGGAGCTGTTCTCTAAAAGTAAGCCTTAGTTTTCTTGAGAGACTAAGTTACTTAAGCAGCTAGGCTTGTTTGGAGTTCCTTCCAGCAGCTAGGTTGTAACCTGAAGACCCGCTAGACCGCTCTTACCTAGATCCTTAAATCTAAAGTAAGAGCGGATAGTTATTTATAAGGTTGCTTGTGTACGTTCAAGTTTTCTGGTAAACAAAGAGTCAAGCAATTAAAAACTCAGAGTCAGTCAAATTTAAGTAAAATAGAAGCTTTTCAGAAAAATTGAGAAAAATAATTGACTATTTTCCTAAAGTTAGGGAACTAGTTGCATAAAAGTACGTCTGCATAGCTGGTTAAATCTAAGCTTCTAGAAAGGACAACCCTTACCTTTAGATATTTCTCGGTTGAGACAAGCTAGAAAATCAATAAATTTTAATCGCTGATAGACGCCTAAAGTGGTAAGGGCGCAGTAAAGTTACAAATAGAAGAACTCATCCCAGTAATTTCTCCTAATTTATTAATTTTTCAAATTTATTTTTTGCGAACTAAGAGAAAAAAGGTAGAGGGCATAAATTGCTTTTGCTGGCCTTAATTTGGCAAAAAACTTGGCAAAAAACAATGCAAATCAAGTAAATAGGAATTTATTAATTATGGCGCAGTTACTTGGCGAAGCCGAAATTAAACAACAACTCAGCAATCTTTCAGGCTGGACAAAAGAAGGGATGAGCTTGCAATGCAACCGCAAATTTAAGGATTTTGTACAAGCAATCGAATTTGTAAATAAGCTAGTTGAACCTGCTGAGTCAGCAGGACATCATCCAGATATAGAGATTTCTTATAACAAAGTAAAAATCATCCTTACGACACATGATGCAGGTGGTTTGACGCAGAAAGACTTTGATTTAGCAAAGGTAATTTCACAAATTAGTTAATTTCATAGCCTTTTTAACCTCAAAGCGATATGTAGCTAAGACCATTAGGTTTTTAACCTCAAAGCGATATGTAGCTAAGACCATTAGGAATATAGCTGCCTCAAATGTAGGTAAAAATTTTGATGAAGCAACTGTGCTCGAATTACACTTTCTTAGCTTAACTAGGTTGGCTATTCCTGCCCAAAATTCTTGCTGTCCATATCGCACGATGTGACAGTTTTATTTGCGAACGCCCATATATTGCTATCTAACTCAGATGACTTATAATTACAAACTATAAAGATATGTTTTTGCATAAGTTAATTACATAAAACTTTTACCCTAATTTAATCAATTGTTAGCTTTGCAAAAACTAAAATTGTCTTTAGTAGGGCAAATTATGCCTCGTCCACAGGTTTCAACAAGAAGTCGCTTTTTCAGTAATAGTTGCAGCAAATCAAAATTACTTATACGACACTTATACGACAAGGTGTGAGGAGAACAGATAATGATGTCTAATATCTTGTGGAAATCCTTGGTGGCAAGTCCAGCAG
Source organism: Chlorogloeopsis sp. ULAP02 (assembly GCF_038404745.2). Lineage (NCBI taxonomy): Bacteria > Bacillati > Cyanobacteriota > Cyanophyceae > Nostocales > Chlorogloeopsidaceae > Chlorogloeopsis > Chlorogloeopsis sp. ULAP02. Next base: position 92,822 of record NZ_JAYKTT020000045.1, read on the forward strand.
TCTTAGGAGCTACTTTGTTAGTTTCTGCAACTGCGATCGCAGCACCAAATAGCACCACCCCCGAAACCGTTCAAACACAACAAACACAATTTACCGCTGTCTCAGAAATTACCAACCAGCCAAAAGTTTTGGCTCAGGCTGCGCCAGCACAATCAACCGAAGTTTTACAACAAGTTAGTCAATACAGCAACTCAGAAAGACAGAATTCAATTTCTCAGGTAACTTCGGTTTCCCAGTTTTCTGACGTACAGCCAACTGACTGGGCATTCCAAGCTTTGCAGTCCTTGGTGGAGCGCTACGGTTGTATCGCTGGTTATCCCAATGGCACCTATCGTGGCAACCGTGCTTTAACCCGTTATGAGTTTGCAGCAGGTTTAAATGCCTGTTTAGATCGAGTTAACGAACTGATAGCCACAGCAACAGCCGACTTGGTAACTAAAGAAGATTTGGCTACTTTGCAGCGATTGCAAGAAGAATTTTCTGCTGAACTCGCTACCTTGCGCGGTCGTGTAGATGCATTAGAAGCACGTACTGCGGAATTGGAAGCCAATCAATTTTCTACTACCACTAAACTCGTCGGTGAAGCGATTTTTGCCCTTACCGATGCTTTTGGGGATCAAGCCGGTGACGATAACAATACCGTCTTCCAGAACAGGGTACGTTTAGACTTGCAAACCAGCTTCACAGGCAGAGACGTGTTGCATACCCGTCTTGCTGCTGGTAACGCAGATAGGCTCAACGTTGGAGATCCTACTGGTGCAGAGGCTTTCCAAACTTTCAATATTGGTAATACAGGTAATAATAACGTCACTCTTGATTGGTTGGCGTACTACTTCCCACTTGGTGATGCTGCACGAGTATATGTTGCAGCAACTGGCGGTATTTGGAGCGACGTCGCTGCTACCACCAACCCTTACTTTGAGGACTTCGATGGTGGTAACGGTGCTCTGTCTACCTTTGCTTCTCAAAACCCCATCTTCCGTGTAGGTGGTGGTGCTGGTGCAGCAGTAAACTTCGGTTTTGGCAGTCAGCGCAGTTTCCTTCTACCATCTTCAGTTACAGTCGGTTACTTGGGATCTGAGCCAAACGATTCTGGCATCGGTTCAGGTGTATTTAATGGTAACTATGCTGCTCTAGGACAGTTAAACTTTAATCTTGGCGATCGCTTGGCATTAGCTGCAACTTACGTTCATGGTTATCATGGTTCAGGTAGTGTTCTATTCGATCAAGGTACTGTGACTGCCCCTGTAGTAGGTACTTCTCAAGCTAATACATTAAGCGCTCTTAATGCATCTTCAAGTAATTCCTACGGTATATCGGCAGCTTTCAGACCAAGTGATAGACTCTCTATCAGTGGTTTTGTTTCTTACCACGATGTTACTGGCTTTGGTTCCGATGACGACTATGAAGCTTGGAGCTATGGAGCTGGAGTAGCTTTCCCCGACTTAGGAAAGAAAGGCAACGTTTTGGGTATTTTCGGTGGTGCACAACCATATGCTTTGAACAAAGTAGCAGGTGTTAATGATAGCGATATTCCTTGGCATATCGAAGGTTTCTATAAGTATCGTGTCAGCGATAACATCTCTATCACTCCTGGTGTAATCTACTTGCTCAATCCCGGTCAAAGCAGTGACAATGACGATGCGATCGTCGGTACGCTCAGAACTACTTTCACCTTCTAGAGCAATAACGATTTGCACATAAATTTTGTTTGATATGTAAAGCTCTCCACTATGATGGGGAGCTTTTTTGTGTTTTTCGCACAAAAAATAACAAACCCCAGTGGAGAACCGGAGTATACTGGAAATAAGTGTGAAGTGTGAAGTATGAAGTATGAATTAATAAAATATTTCATCCTTTATCCTTCATCCTTAATTCTTGATCCTTAATCCTTTCGCGCTGACTGTGGAACTATCGTGTAAATCAGAATACGCAATTCTTGCTTTATTAGAATTGGCAATTCATTACCAAAGCGGGGAACCGCTGCAAATTCGTCAAATAGCGGCACAGCAAAATATTCCTGATCGCTATTTGGAACAACTGTTAGCCACTTTGAGGCGTGGGGGTTTAGTCAAAAGCCTGCGCGGTTCAAAGGGTGGCTATTTATTGTCACGAGAACCTTGGAAAATAACTATTTTTGAGGTTTTAGGATGTGTTGAAGGCTTAGATAAGGTGCAAACTTATGAGGAAGACGCCAAGCCCAAAACTGTAGACGGTGATGTTGTAGAAGAAATTTGGCAAGAAGCACGTCAAGCAGCCAACTCCGTTTTACAAAAATATACACTTGCCGATTTGTGTGAAAAAAGAGATTCACGACGGCAGTTGGATATCATGTATTACATTTAATCAAGAGTTAAAAGCCTATAGTTCAAGGTTTTTTGACTAATGACCATTTATTAAGGATAAAAGAATGCGAATAGCTCGTAACATTACAGAACTTGTTGGTCATACACCTTTAGTACAATTGAACCGTATTCCGCAAGCGGAAGGTTGTGTAGCCCAAATAGTGGTAAAACTAGAGAGCATGAATCCTGCATCATCGGTAAAAGACCGCATCGGTGCCAGCATGATCAATGCTGCTGAGGAGGAAGGGTTGATTACTCCTGGTAAAACTGTATTAGTAGAACCTACTTCTGGAAATACTGGCATTGCCTTGGCAATGGTGGCAGCGGCGAAGGGTTATCACCTCATCCTCACGATGCCAGAGACGATGAGCGCCGAGCGAAGGGCGATGTTACGAGCTTATGGTGCAGAATTAGAACTAACACCAGGAATTGAAGGTATGAGTGGTGCGATTCGGCGTGCTCAAGAGATAGTTGAGACAACACCACACGCTTATATGTTGCAACAATTTCGTAACCCTGCCAACCCCCAAATTCACAGAGAAACAACAGCCGAGGAAATTTGGGAAGATACTGATGGCAAAGTAGATATGATTGTGGCGGGTGTGGGTACAGGCGGTACTATTACTGGTGTGGCAGAGGTAATTAAAGCACGCAAACCCAGTTTTAAGGCGATCGCAGTTGAACCAACCAACAGCCCAGTTTTATCGGGAGGAAAACCGGGGCCTCATAAAATCCAGGGTATTGGTGCCGGATTTATCCCCCAAGTACTGAAGGTAGGATTAATTGATGAAGTGATTGCCGTTAGTGATGAGGAAGCGATCGCCTATAGTAGACGTTTGGCAAGAGAAGAAGGATTGCTATCTGGCATTTCCAGTGGCGCGGCATTATGTGCAGCAATTCGTGTTGCTCAACGTCAAGAAAATGAAGGGCGCTTAATTGTGATGATTCAGCCCAGTTTCGGAGAAAGGTATCTAAGTACGCCATTATTCCAAGACCTAGAACCAAGGGTAGCAGCTAACATCAGCTAACGATACATTGGAATAATGTTAGACACTAATCATTACGAAACTCTTAAAGTCAGTTCTGATGCCAGCCAAGCGGAAATCAAACAAGCTTATCGCCGCTTGGTTAAGCAGTATCATCCTGATATCAATCAAAAAACAGCAGACCGTGAGTACATTATCCGTATCAATGCGGCGTATGAAGTCTTAGGTGATACTAAAAATCGCCAAATTTATGATCGCCAATTGTCCAATCAGCGCTTGCAAACAACTAATAGCAATAGGCAACAGCGTAGTGCAACGGCTGGGCAACAATATCAAGCAACGCGGCACACAGGACGAGATCTTGACGAACAAATTGAAGAATGGCTGCATCTGGTGTATCAACCTGTTAATCGTTTGTTACGTGAAATTCTCAATTCATTGGCAATACAAATAGAGAAATTAGCGGCTGATCCATTTGATGATGAACTGTTAGAGCAATTTCAGGAATACTTGAACACTTGCCGAAATGGCTTCAAGCAAGCACAAACAACTTTTCGTTCCCTACCGAATCCACCTAGCCTAGCAAGAACAGCAGCTCACCTTTACTATTGCCTGAATCAAATTGGCGATGGGCTAGATGAATTGGAATATTTTCCTCTCAACTACGATGAAAGTTATTTACATGCAGGGCAAGAAATGTTCCGTATTGCCAAAGGACTATACTGGGAAGCTCAAGATTCCTTGGGCGTATACGCTTAAAAATCTGCTTTTTTAACAAACAGTGTTTATATAGAATAAAACTGACATGAACATTGCCCACCTTCTGAAACAGTGATGTACGGAGACACGGTGCATGACAAATATACAAGCTGAAAATTTATTAGTTCCAAATCTAAATTCTCTTGGAGATTTGACAGAGTTGGAACGTGAGCATGTACAGTTGGTAACGGAGTTCTTACAGGGCTGGATCAGTCAAGATATAGAAAAGATTATTTCAGTTATGGCACCTGATGGTGTTATTAATAACTTAGTTTTTCCCGAACCAGTTAAAGGTCATGAGGCAATCCGTAATTTTGCCCAAGAGTTATTATCTGTTGTGAGCGATATCGGCTATCGGGTAGAAGAATTGTTAGCTAAGGGCGATCGCGTTGCATATCACGGCATATTTTCCGGAACCTTCATTGGTGACTTTATGGGAATGCCGACAACAGGCAAAAGTTTTTCTGTGCCATATTCTGAGTTCGTGACTATCAAAAACGGCAAAATAGTCTATCTATGGGATCAAACAGATGGTTTGCAGTTAGTACAGCAAGTAGGTGGGATGTAATTAATTGCTGCTGGAAAGGCTAGAATATTAAGAAATATTAAATTAAGCTACCAGTGTACTCATGCAATGCATTGTGAATCGCCGCGCTCAGTTTTCGGCAAGTCATCGTTATTGGTTGCCAGAACTGAGTGAAGCCGAGAATGTTGAGAAATTTGGTGCTTGCTCCCGTTTTCCTGGACATGGGCATAATTATGTCTTATTTGTTTCCCTAGTTGGGGAATTAGATAAATATGGCATGGTGCTGAACTTGTCCGATGTAAAGCACATTATCAAGCAAGAAATAACCAGCCAACTAGACTTTTCTTATCTCAACGATGTGTGGGCAGAATTTCAACAAACTCTCCCCACAACAGAGAATATTGCACGGGTGATCTGGCAGCGGCTAGCACCTCACTTGCCTTTAGTCCGTATACAGCTATTTGAAAATTCTGAGCTTTGGGCAGATTATATGGGGAATAGAATGGAAGCTTATCTTACTGTTAGCACTCACTTTAGCGCTGCCCATCGGTTAGCGCATCCCAATCTTAGTAATGAAGAGAACTTCGAGGTTTATGGCAAGTGCGCTCGTCCCAACGGTCATGGACACAATTATCATCTAGAAGTGACAGTCAAGGGGGAAATAGATCCACGCACCGGCATGATTGTGGATTTAGGCGCTTTGAATCAGGTGATAGAAGATTATGTAGTTGAGCCATTCGATCACACATTCTTGAATAAAGATATTCCTTACTTTGCAGAGGTTGTTCCCACTGCTGAAAATATCGCACTGCACATTAGTAATTTATTGCGATCGCCCATTCAGGATTTGGGAGCTAAACTTTTCAAAGTCAAATTAATCGAAAGTCCAAATAACTCTTGCGAAATTTACTGCACTGAGCCAGAGTCAAATATAGTTAGTGCTGCACAGAATCAGCCAGTTTTAATCGGCTTATAGCCGTAAATACGTAAAATTTTGGGGAACCTTATTATACAAACCCTAGTTTAAAAATTCCTTTTTTAAATCTTTGTCTGCCGAATTATTGTCTATCTTCTCAAACTTGAAGGTAAGTAATTAAGTCTGGCATAACTTTAAATCTACTAATGTCGAAGGAATTATCACTGGAGTTTTGTATAGAAAACCTTTTCAAGACGAACAAAGTTCTTAATAGGTTCCCCTTTTATTGTGTCAATTCTCTGACCTAGATAAATAATCTTTCAGATTTAGTGACGATAAGTCTTTGTTTACTAGGTTAATTTGCCATCAGTCAAAAAATACAAAGAATAATAACGATAAGAAAAACTATTTAAAATATTCCTTCTATTTAAAATTTTTATAGTTATTTTGATTCTCAAGAGAGAAAAAACTTAAGTTTTTATAAGTATCCTAGTTAATATGTTTTAATATATTGGTCATTACTTTTTTGTTTTTGGTTCTTATTCTGTAAACACTTAGTGACAACAATAAAAAGTAACGTAAATCACAAATAAGCTCAAAAAACTAGATTTTGAATAATGGAAATGTCCATCTTTAGTCAAAATAACTAAATCACATTGAGCCTCTAGCAAATATCACTACTATCATCTGCAAGAATTTCATTTTTCTTGCCTACTATTTGTGTTTCAATGTTTATGCAATTGCTAATTTGTTGATTGCATACCTTATAAATTTAACAAACTGTAGGAAGCATAAATTATGCCACAAGACATAAATTTCCAAAGTTCTCTAGTTAGTGTAATAATACCAATTTATAATCGCTCCAAATATCTCAAGCAAGCTATAGAAAGTGCACTCAGTCAAACTTATAAAAATATTGAGATTATTGTGACTGATGATTGTAGTCCAGAAAATCCTCAAGCAATAGTTGAATCTTTTCGCGATCCACGAATTAGATTCCGGCGAAATGCCAAAAATTTAGGAGTGGCTCGGAATATTGCCAGTGCTGCTACTGAGGCACGCGGAAAATATATTGCGAGTCTAAACGATGATGATATCTGGAACGAGAACTTTTTAGAAAAACTTGTTCCTCATCTTGATGCCAATCCAGACTTAATCTTGGCTTTTAGCGACCATTACATTATAGATGCAGATAGCAATATAGATGAGGTTGCAACTGAAGAGTGTAGCAAACTTTGGAAGCGAAATCAGCTAGAAGAAGGAGTTTACCAACCTTTTTGTGAAATTGGGTTAGTTCATCAAGCTGTACCAAGTGCAGTTGCTGCCGTTATTCGCAAGGATGCTATTGATTGGAAAAATTTTCCATCTCAAGTAGGGCCTTTTTGGGATTTATATTTAACTTACCTTGCTTGTCGAACTGGTAGTGGAGCATATTATTCCCCAGAAAGACTGAGTAAATATCGAATGCATCCACTAGCTGAAACAATGGCGATCGGCAGCCAAAATCCTCAAGCCAAAATTAGAGGAGCAAAGGCAAGCATATTTTGTTTTAGTCAGTTTATGGAAGACGAGCAGTTACAGCAATTTCATGGTTATTTCAGAGCAAAATGGTTACACGCACACACAACTCTAGGAATTGGATTATTGCGAGCCGAACGAGCCTTAGAAGCTCGCTCGCTCCTTTTACACGCTTTCAGCCAACAAAAATTTAACCTGAGAACTCTCGTAGCACTAGTATTAAGTTTTACTCCCAAACCATTGGTACGCAGATTATTCCTAGCTATTTAAAATAGCGCCGACGTGCTGAATATCGTAAGTAACAATAAATTGTCCATGCTACTAGTCCGAAAATTAAATTGAGCAGGAAGCGGCTAAGTAAAAGCCACAGAGTACCAGGGTAAAAAACCTGCGACGGACTAAGAGAATTAAAACTTCTTACCAATAGAAATAACCCAAAAATAGCATTACCACCCAACATCAGGGCAAACACTACCAAACCTTGCTCCCATAACCGATGTCGAAGGGTATAACCACTGATGAGGATAATAGGTGCTTTTTCTTGCACTTTTCGCAATAATTGTTCCAGTCGCCAAAACATCCATACGAAAAATGGAAACAAACCGTAGCTGAGGAAAAATAGGGGTGCTGGATAACGCCAACTGCTGGATAGAAAATTCACCAAGGCATGACAGATAACAGAATTGAGCCATGCTTGTGGAATATTTGGGGTGTAGCGCCGGAACTGAATTTTTGATCTAAAAAATAATGCTAAAGCATATCCCCAGGGTGCTGAGAACATGGCATGAACAGGTGTACCGATCGCCCGATCAAATATAGATGCCGTTTCGTGGAAAAGGTAAATCCAGTTTTCTTCAGCAGTGAATCCCAGGGCAACGGCGATCGCAAACAGAAAAATACTACTAGAGCGTAATCGATACCTGCGTTGAAAATACCAGCTGGGAATCAGAACTGCTACCATCTTACAGCTTTCTTCGATGGGGCCGACTACCAACACCTGGCGCAGAGAAACACCTGCAAGAGTATGTCTAATTTCTCGCCAAGCCGCAAAAGAGTTAATTTGTGTTTCCACAACCCATCCCAAACTGAGGGCGACAAAACCCGATATTGCTCCGACAACGAAGAATAAAAGCAATCGTAGCAGGGAAGGAGCGGTGGAAACACGCCGATAATAGTAAATCAGCAGTAGCAGGGGAGGTGTTACCGCCCACAGCACTAAAAAGAAATTAGCCACTCACCTGAGCAATGACAGTGCGGTGACGAGGGCTGTTGCAAGTGATGGTAGGAGTTTGGAAACCCGCATCTACCAGCGTTTGCTCAATATCTAAGCCGAAATATTCATCTAGGTACGGCTCTGTGCTTTTGAGCAAAGTCAAAATGTAAGGAGGCATTTTTTTGTAAACTTCCGATTTCGGATTCATATCCATAATTGCCAAATGCCCACCTAAACGCAGCAAACGCCGCGCTTCCGCGAAAATGCGCCTTGTTGCAGACTGGGGCAATTCATGACACATCAAGAAAATAGAAACTAAATCAAACGAGGCATCTGGTAATCCCGTTGATTCAGCAGCAGCATGAACCCAATTAACATTAGCTTGACGCTCTTGGGAGCGATAGTGGGCAACAGCTAAGAAGTAGGGAGATAAGTCTATACCCGTAATTTTGGCATGGGGATAAAGTTCTTGTAGGGCAAAGGTACTCATACCCACACTGCAACCCAAATCAAGGATATCTTGCGGCTGTTGGGAGATTTGCTGCTTGAGGATTTCGTGATAGCTTTGACGCAGTTTTGGATCTCCTTGTGCTCCAGCATCCTTCCAAATCCCAGCATGAACAGCGTAAGCAGCTACTTCTACCTCTAGAGCTGCATCCCAGTTAAGATTGCCTTTTTCGTAAGCGTGAAATGAAGTGAGGTAGTACTCTGGGTAACTAGTCTGAGGATTTTGTACTTTTGCTAGTTCGCTTTCCCAGTCGTGCGATCGCAGACGAGAAACATTCTTTCTCCAAGGCACCCCTATTTTCTCAGCACGTTTAATCATCATTTGACGAGCTTGATGCTTGGCGAGGCTATATAGTGGTTTGATTGCCAGTACCCCATTTACCAAGCGTGAAGCCAATCCGGGAGTATTATTTACAGCCGTGTTCATCAGTAAAGTTGCTCAAATAATTAGCCTGCTTTGTGTAACCAGGACAAAGCCTGTTTATTTGCATCATAATCCTTCGACAGAGCTATTCTTGCAATCAAAAATTTTTTCTAATTAACAAAGGACACGGCATAGTCGTGTCCTGAGATCATCCAAGCTATTTGAGTTTCTACAATTGTAAACACCAAATACGAGTTTTTTAAATTGCGAATAAAAATTGATGTGATCAATGACACTTTTTACATTCTTTCAACAGTGGGTGCTAACTCAGAAGTACAAGCACGACAACGAGTAGCAGCAAGAGGAATTTTTTCTAAGCAATAGGGACATTCTTTTTCTGTAGGTGCCGGAGAAGCCATTTCTTCTTTGCGTTTAAATCTAGCGATCGCCCGAATAGCGAGGTACAAAGCAAAAGCAATAATTAGAAAATCGACTACGTTGCCTAGAAATGAGCCGAGTGCAATTTTACCTTTTCCTACGGGAATGCCAAATGTTCGCCAATCATTACCTGTGAAAGCCAATAAAGGATTCAACAATGGCATGATAATGTCTTCAGTGAAAGAGGTGACGATTTTACCAAAGGCTGCGCCAATAACTACTCCAATAGCTAAATCCATGACGCTGCCCTTGAGGGCAAATTCCCGAAAATCGCGAATAAATCCGTTGATGTTTCTGCTGTTACGTCCTACAGCCATAATTCCTAAAATTTTCTCTTAATGAAGATATAGAGATAATCTTATTACTATCTTTTCAAGCTGGAGACAGTTGAAAAAATAATTTAGTAATTGTGCGTAAATCAGTAATACCAGGTATGATTTACAAGACTTATGTTCCTCGATCGCCCCTCTCGCAGTTCGTTAGAAGTATCTATGCAGATTACCGCTTCAGCGATTTCACTCAACGTAGATGATGTCACAGCATCAGCAACGTTCGTAAAGCAACATTTTGGCTTCAGTGAGGAAATGGCAGCCGAGGGCTTTGTTTCTCTCTCTAGATCAGATGCTGGCTTTAACCTAATTTTTCTCCAAACCAATCTCGAAAGTTTCAAACCCATCCATATGCGGGGACATCGAGCCGATGGTCTACTCATTGTCTTTGTAGTGGATGATATTGATCGGGAATACGCGCGAATTCAATCAGAAGGTGTGGAGATTACAACTGCGATCGAGACTGAATCTTGGGGTGAAAGGTTCTTTCAAGTCACAGATCCCAACGGTGTCGTAATTCAACTCGTTCAGTGGGACACCGAAAAATAGGAGAAACAGCATCAACCCGCGTCTAATGCCCTCTACTTTTTTAAGGGTTTTGCACACCAGCTAAAATTAACGCGATCGCCTCTTGAGCGTGTTGTTCTAACATTGCTTTGCTCAGGAGCCGCTTACCTTGAGGATGCTGTTGAATATTACCCGCCCCTACAAAATAGAACAAGCAAGTACCTATAATGTTAATTGCTGATTGAAATGGATCGAGTTTACGAAATACTCCTGTAGCAACTCCTCGCTCCAAAATTTTTACCAAGGTTGTATCAATGCTTAAAGAACTACTGCGCTTGTAATATTTCCCTTGATTTTGAACCGCCTCGTGAAACATCATCAACGGTAACTTTGGATTACGTGACACACAATCAAGCAGTGCAGTGAGAAACTTCTCCAATGCCGCTTCCGGAGATAGATAATCCAAATTTAACTGCTGAGTTGTTTGCAAAAGATCTGAGTGCGATCGCTCCAATACTGCCTGATACAAGCCTTCTTTATCCTTGAAATAGTAATAAATCATTGACTTCGCTACACTCGTTTTATTCGCGATCGCCTCTGTTCTGGCAGCAGTCAGACCATGTTTGGCGAATTCTTCTTCTGCTGCTGCTAAAATCACAGCTTGGGTTGCCTCTGCATCTCGAATTTGCCTAGTATTCAATCTCTTTTCAGCTTTTATTTGACGTGCCACAGCATTTTAACTTCTCAACTGACTGTTTAGTCAGTATAGCCTGTCTGATTTGAGCAATTAAAGGGCAAATTTGATAGGGGTATTACAGTCGACAGAATAGTCAGTTGACTAGCAAGAAGTTATATTTGATAGTAATTAATCAACTGACAAGTCTGTCAGTTATAACCCAGATGCAAACAAAAAAGAAAATTATTATTGTTGGTGGTGGCATTGGTGGTGCTGCAACTGCTCTAGCTCTTTCCCGTGCTGGTTTTGAAGCTATTGTCTATGAGCGAATGAAGGAACTGCGAGAGGTTGGTGCTGGCATTGCACTGTGGGCAAACGCTACACACATTTTGAAAAATTTAGGTTTACTGGAAGATGCAATCCGCGTTGGCTGTTTGACTACAAATTATCAATTTAATTCGCAAAGCGGTAGGGAGTTGGTAAACGTGCTTGTTGATCGCTTTGAGTTGCCTGTTGTGGCAATTCATCGAGCAGAATTACATCAGCTACTGTTGAGCAATATACCCAGCGAAAAACTTGTTTTAGGACAAACCTTTGAGGGATTTGAGCAGGATAAAAGTCAGGTGCGTGCCTATTTTGCTTCCGGGTTAAGTGTTGAGGGAGATGCTTTGATTGGGGCTGATGGTTTGCGATCGCGAGTACGAGCAAACTTGTTGGGCGATCGTCCACCTACCTATCGAAACTTTAAGACTTGGCGGGGTTTGACGGATTATATTCCAAGTAGATATCGTCTTGGCTATATTCAGGAGTTTTTAGGGCGTGGCAAAGGTTTTGGCTTGATGATGCTCGGTAAAGGGCAAATGTATTGGTATGCGGCAGCGATCGCAAAAGAAGCACAACCAGATGCTAAGATTGGTCGCAAACAAGAGCTGGAAATTATGTTCCAAGATTGGTTTCCATCGATTCCTGAATTGATTGCTGCCACAAAGGAAGCCAATATTCTAACGACAGAACTCTATGATCGCCCGCCAAATCAACCTTGGAGCAAGCAGAACATTACGTTACTAGGTGATGCCGCCCATCCAATGCTACCAACACTAGGACAGGGAGCGTGTACCGCCTTGGAGGATGCCTATGTAGTCACTAAATGTTTGCAAGAACACTCAGATCCCACTGCCGCTTTCCAACAGTATGAATCTTTGCGATTTTCCCGTACAAAGGCGATTGTTGAGCAGTCTTTGCGATCGGGTAAAATGGGCGAATTCAAAAATCCTTTTGCAGTAGCAGCGCGAAATACATTCATCAAGGTAATGGGAGCGTCTATTAGCAACAGTTTCAAGTCCCTTCATGCTTACAGAGCCTAATTGATTTTGCATCCACGCCCAATACCGAAAATTAAATATCTAGGAAGTTAGATCTTGTTTGGCGAATCTTCTTCTGCTGCTGCTAAAATCTATGAACTACGACCTTTCTATGTTAAATATTGAGAATTAAATCGGTGTCATTCAAGTGCAAAAGCGATATAGACCAATTGCTCTGTCCCTTTTTTCCGGAGCTGGTGGATTAGATATTGGATTTAATAAAGCAGGTTTTAATATTGTTGCTTGTGTAGAAAAAGAAACGAGTTTTTGTCAAACGCTACACAAAAACTTAGGTAGATATTTAGAATCTGATTGCCGAATTATCAATGAAGATATTCGCATTCTTGAACCCGAACAGATTTTTAATGGACAGATTGACTTTATTATAGGTGGCCCACCTTGCCAAAGCTTTTCTGCTATTGGTAGGCGGGCAGGAGGTGTATATGGAATATTGGATGAAAGAGGTAGTTTATTTGAACATTACTGCCGTTTAGTAAAACACTACCAGCCACAAGGATTTCTTTTTGAGAATGTACGCGGTATTTTAGGAGCTAGCAAAGGGCGAGATTGGAAAATTATAAATGAAAAGTTTTCAGAGTTAGGCTATCAAATTTATTATCGGATTCTTGATTGTGCAGATTATGGAGTACCACAGCATAGAGAACGCTTAATTTTAGTTGGAACAAAAACGCATAACTTCAAATTTCCTTTACCAACACACGGTATAGACTCACCTGATAAACGACCTCATATCAGTGCTTTTGAAGCTATAGCTGATATTCAAGATCCTTCAGAGACAACACATATTTATCCTGGAAAATATGGTCATCTGCTTGCAGAAGTACCTCCAGGAATGAACTATCATTATTTCACACGAGAAATGGGATATCCTAATCCTATTTTTGCTTGGCGTTCTCGTTTCTCTGACTTTTTGTATAAAGCAGATCCAGAAAAACCAGTCCGAACAATTGTGGCACAACTTGGTGCTTACTCAGGCCCTTTTCATTGGAATAATCGGAAGTTTACTTTACAAGAATTCAAAAGATTACAAACATTTCCAGATGATTATGAGTTAATTGGAAGTTTTAATACAGTACTAAAACAAATAGGTAATTCTGTACCTCCCATTTTTGCTAACAGGCTTGCAGAAGCTGTGTTACAGCAAATATTTGGTATTGATTTAGGAATAAAACTTATTGAACAAGATGAAAAACTATCTTTTGACTTACGAAAGTCTAGAAAAGCAAAATCAACACGTTTTCGCCGTCTTAATAGGACATTAGAGGCTGTTCAACTCAACTTATTTAATTCTAACGAAAACGTAGTCTCAATAAAAGATTCTCATGGTTTAACTCCGGATAACACCATAACTGAAAAATTTTTCCATTATTCTTCAATAAAAAAAAGAACTGCATTCAAAAACTTATTGTTTCCTACAATTGGTGTTGTATACCGTTTTATTACAAAACGTATTGAAAAAAAATGTTCAATTTCTGTATCACGTTATGATAAAAAATTTATAGAAACACCTCTTTTATCATATCAACTTCAGTTTAAGCATCCTATTGGTGATGGATTAGAATTCATAGAATGTATTCTTCTATCAAATCAAGAAGAAGATATACCTATTGCTTGGGATGCTATTGAAGATTGTTTACGGCAATGCTCTGGATATCAAACAATGATGGATGTATATGGTCATTTTACAGAACCACATCCAATTTTTAATCTCAAAATGAATATTTTCACCAACAAACCTTATTTTTTGCTAAAATTCGCTAAAAAATTTAGTGATTTTGATTCTACTAAAAAACTCTATCCAGGGAAATTTCTACAAGATTTGTATGAAGAAGAATGTAATTTTGATTTAACAGAAATTGTTAAAAAACTTAGAAGTTTGCGTTTTGATGTACGAGTTAATGAAACAAATGAAACTATTCCTCCTGGTTATTTTCGTTGCTGTTACCCTTTTACATTAAATATTGAAAAACAAGTTGCTGTTGCTTGGAAAAACCATCCTAAAAAATATATACCAATGAAAACGGAGTATAACCATTATTTATCTGAAGCATTTATTGAAGCTGAAAAATTAATCAAATACGAAGATGTAGATGAAGCAATTAAAAAATATAAACAAACACAAAAATCTCTGCTCTATCCTTTAGAAATGCAACAGGATGGTCAAGAAACTCCCCTAAAAAAAAATGTTGCAGAAGGCATAGAAACTATTATAAATAATTTGAAATCTAATAAATACCTATATAGTATTTTAATTACAAGTCTTGTTGAAAAACTAGTTCATCCAAATCAAGATATTCGTTCTGCTCAAGAAAGCTTAAATGGTGGTTATTCTAATCGTTCAACAGATGCAAAAAATGTTACTCCTTTTTTGAAACGCCATAATCTTACCTCTTGTGCTGTGAGTGGTGCTGAAAGCGGTAGAAATTTTGAGAGGCCTTTTCCATATACTTTAGACTATAAGGCTAAACCTAAGGGTGAAGGTAATTTAGAAGCATTTTTGGGAATATTACACGCTGTTCAGGTAAAAGGAATAGACCCATTTCCCTGTATAGTTCTTCTTATGGCATTAGATTTAAAAAACAAACAAAAGGCAGTTTATAATTATCCTCAGCCAAAAGGATTAACTGTTCATGATATTTTTAATGCTGTTATTAAGCATCATGAACAAGCATCGGGAAATGGTCGTGCTCGTCTCCCTGTAATTGCAATTCAAGCGGTTTACCAGTGTTTGGTAGTTGAACTTTTACGTTATGCCAATACGACTATAAGAAATCCACCGAATAGACATAATGCTAATGACAAAGATGGTTGGATCGGTGATGTGCAAGTAGACAGATTAGACGGTACTCCTTTTGAAGGAATTGAAGTGAAGTCAGGAATTCGTATAAAAAGTGATATGGTTCGCTGCCTGCCTGAAAAATTTGCTGGGCAATTTGTAGACCGCTACTATATACTTTCTACTGCTGAACCGTATATTGCTAGTAATGAAATAGATGAGGTAATCCAAATCGTAAATCAAGTTCGTCAGCAAACAGGATGTCAGGTAATTGTTAACGGTTTAAATCACAGCCTTCGTTACTATTTACGGTTAATTTCAGATCCAGATCAGTTCTTAAAAAATTATACTGAATTAATAGAGACGGATTTGGATGTCAAATCTGAGCATAAGAAACTTTGGTCTGAGATCCTAGCTAATCTTCAGGATTGAGCTATTCTTCATAGAAGAAAATATCTGAATTAGTTGAGAGTTATAAGTCCCTTCATGCTGACAGAGCATCAAGGCTCATTCAAAAGGTACTGAGCCGAAAAAGTATTTTTTACTCAGTACCCGGCACTCACTACTCTATTTATTTTTCTGCTTCAGAGCTAACAACATCTCCATTTGAGCGGTGGAATTGTCGGGGCTATTAGCAGTGATGCCCACACCATGAATAGAACTGAGAACAGCATTGGCTTCCGGTGGCAAGGGTTGGCTTTGCTTGGTAAAGCGATTAATTAAAGACAGGATTTTGTTCATATCTAAGTAGAAGTAACCACCATTTGGCTTTTGCAAAGAGCCAGTCACAGCTTTGAAGTTTTCGCTGTTGTCTAGAGACTGCTCCTTAGAAGCAGCGATCGCATCCACTACAGAATCACCCACAGTCACAACCAGCGTGTTTTGATTTAGCCAACCATGAGCTAACAAAGCTCCTTGGCGGGGAACTTGCCATTCAATCATATCTTTACCGCCAATATTTCTTGGAGCAATATTGATTTGTTGAGTTTTGGCAAGGGTATCCAATTTGGTGAAGGTGGCTTCAGCTGTTTTGCGATAGCTAGTGTGGAATAAAAAAGCTCCTCCAAACCCAACTTGCGCCAACATACCTTGATTTGCTGGAATCGCAGCAAAACCAAATTCTCCATCCATCCAACCAAAAATTTCTTTATCCAAATCTATATTGACTACTTTGAGTTGCGCCCGTGCTTGCTCTAGTACTTGTTTGAATTCAGGATAGTCTTTGGACTGTTCTACCAATGCTGACCACCATTTATTAATACCTTGGCCACTAATTAAGGCAATTGTATCAGCAGGTAATTGCGATACCACCTGACTAGGAGTACTTTGATATTGGAACTTAACAAGTGCTGGATCTAAATTGGCGATCGCTTTCATTCGCACTCCCCCATCGTCTATACCAACACCAACTACCATAGATTTAACCGACTTCAACTGTGTAAGGGTTTGGGGCGGTAGCTGGCTTGCTTGCTGTACCGTACTGGCATAATCAGGAATATAAACTTGTGCTACGGTGTTTTCTAAATTCACACCTTTGGTAAGAATAGTATTTGCACCTTCTTTAGTAATAAAGGAAGGTTCTCCTTTAAAAGTGTTTATAGCTTGTTCTACAGCTTGTTTTTCGGGAGCAAGCACCACATGATTGTTTAACATTGCACTGTATGTGGGTTTACCCTTGCTTATAGTTTCTGTAATTTTTTGACCTTTATAGTCTGTTTCCTTTGTCGTGACACCTTTTCGCTCTTTGAGTTTATTAGCAAAATTTAAAGCTGCAAGTTTATCTTTGATTCCTACTACCATCAAAGTTTCAGTCTCTGGCAACCTTCTGGTAATGAGTCCATTTGGTGTTGGTGAAGTTCCATTGAACTGGGCAGGCTGAGTTGGAGTTGGTGGCAAAACTGCAATCATCACACCACCTATCCAAGGTTTTAAGTCTTTTTCGTAAGAAAAATTGCTGTCATTCAACACATCTTGATTAAAATTCTCCAGCCCTTTTGCCACTAACTTTTGTGCTTCCGGAGTGCCAAATTGCTCCAGCTTTTCCCAAACTTTCGGATCTGTGGAAATATAAGTTGCCATCAATGCTTCATTTGGTACTACTTTGGCACTAGGAATTGCACCTGAGATGTCTCCAGCAGTTCCACCCTTGAAATACATATAAGCAGCTATACCTCCTGCCACAATTAGAGCAGTTCCAACGGCAGGAATTAACAACTTTGATTTATTTTCGGGCATAGTTTGTCCTTTGTTGATCACATTGACTTCGAGGCAGTTTCAAGCGTCACTGTAAAGTTTTCGGAATCTGCAACCCAGTGATTGAGACTTATACCGATTCCCTCACACAGGAACGTAAGGATTGTCTATGCCCATTATTTTTAGCCTGACGCAACGCTAGTCTCTATTTATCGCTGCAATTACTTAAACATTAGTAATATTTGAAACGCAAAACCTAGTAAAAATCAAGACAGGCTACAAACTTTATAAAAACAGAACCCATAACTAGCCATTGCTACTGGGTACTGGTGATTGGGGATCGGGAAGAAGAGGACAAGGGGACAAGGGGCAAGAACGTGAATCACGATTCTCCTTGTTCCCTGTACCCTGTCACCTATCCCCTGTCACCTATTTTCAAGACAGCTATGTTCTTCCTTGAGAAATATTTAATATGAGCAATATTGCAAGCTATCCTAAGCTATATATTCTACTTCTACTCAATCAGAACCTATTACGGTGTCAATCACTAAAAATTAAATAAAACAGTGTTCAATGATACAGAGTGCGCTGTATCAGAGTAGAAAATATTAAGGGTTGATTTGGGAAGTGAATGCGATGTAGTTATAAGGTTTTTTCGTTACTAAAACCATTTTAAAGTTATCAGGAATTAGAAGGTTAGAATGTCTCATTTTTCTTTAGATACAGAAAATAGCCGCTACAAATCTTTTGAATTACCAGGGTCAAAACCACACTATAACCCCGATCACCCTGGACAGGTTGAGCATATTTTTCTCGATCTCAATTTAGATATTCCTACACAGAGTCTTAGTGGTAAGTGCAACATTACTCTGTTGCCCATCCGTAATGGTGTTGACCGTTTGACATTGGATGCTGTTAACCTGAATATTGAATCCGTGCAGGTGGATGAGGAACCGCAAAAATTTGATTATGACGGGGAAAAACTATCGATTAAACTCGCCTCACCCACGCAAGTTGACAAGCAAATCAAAATAGCGATCGCCTACTGGGTTGAAAAACCTCAACGCGGTATTTACTTTATTCAGCCAGACAAACACTATCCCAACAAACCTACCCAAGTTTGGACACAGGGAGAAGATGAAGACTCGCGCTTCTGGTTTCCCTGCTTTGACTATCCAGGGCAGCTGTCTACTTCCGAAATTCGCGTGCGTGTTCCCAAACCTTTGATTGCTATTTCTAATGGCGAATTAATTGCCACTGAAGAAGACGGTAATTCTAAAATATATCACTGGTTGCAGCAGCAGGTTCATCCTACCTACTTAATGACGTTAGCAGTAAGTGATTTTGCGGTAATTCGCGATGAGTGGAATGGCAAACCTGTTACTTATTATGTAGAAAAAGGACGAGAAGCAGATGCGAAGCGCAGTATGGGCAAAACCCCGCGGATGATGGAGTTTTTAAGCGAAAAATATGGCTATCCCTATGCGTATCCAAAGTATGCCCAAGTCTGCGTGGATGACTTTATTTTTGGTGGCATGGAAAACACCTCTACAACACTGCTTACTGATAGATGTTTATTAGATGAAAGAGCAGCACTCGATAACCGCAATACCGAAAGTTTAGTTGTCCACGAACTAGCACACCAGTGGTTTGGCGATTTAGTAGTGATTAAACATTGGTCTCATGCTTGGATTAAGGAAGGAATGGCTTCCTATTCTGAGGTAATGTGGACAGAGCATGAATATAGTGCAGATGAAGCAGCCTATTACCGTCTGCTCGAAGCTCGCAGTTATTTAGCAGAAGATAGCAGTCGCTACCGTCGCCCAATGGTAACGCACGTTTACCGAGAGGCAATAGAGCTTTACGATCGCCATATCTATGAGAAAGGATCTTGTGTTTATCACATGATCCGTGCCGAACTCGGCGAAGAACTATTTTGGAAAGCAATGCAGACATTTGTACGGGATAATGCCCACAAAACTGTAGAAACCGTAGACTTGCTGCGAGCGATCGAAAAGGCAAGCGGACGCAATCTATTGTTCCTTTTCGATCAGTATGTCTATCGTGGCGGTCATCCTGATTTTAAAGTAGCTTACTCTTGGGACGGAGATGCCAAATTAGCAAAAGTGACGGTGACTCAAACCCAAGCGAAATCAAATCGGAATGGTAGTAGCAGCGATTTATTTGATTTGCGCATCCCGATTGGTTTTGGTTATACCAACAATGCAGAGACGGGTTATGGCGCGTCTTCTGATTTAAAAATTTTCAATGTGCGCGTTCACGAACGCGAACAAAGTTTCTATTTTCCCCTCGAAGAAAAACCCCAGTTTATCAGCTTCGATGTCGGGAATCATTTCTTGAAAACCGTCTCTTTGGAGTATCCAATACCAGAGTTAAAAGCGCAGTTGGAATTCGATCCTCACCCCACCTCTCGCATTTATGCAGCGGAGGCTTTAGCGAAGAAAGGAGGATTAGAAGCTCTCAAGGCATTAGCGACGGCACTGCAACATGATCCTTTTTGGGGTGTACGTGTAGAAGTAGCTAAACAACTAGCAGAAATAAAGTTGGATCAAGCTTTTGATGCTTTGGTGGTGGGATTAAAAGACAAAAGTTCCTATGTGCGTCGGGCTGTGGTGATGGCACTGGCGAAAACTAAAACCCACACCAGCTATAAAGCTGTCAAAGAAGTTATACAGGAAGGAGATGCCAGTTATTACGTAGAAGCAGAAGCCGCTCGTGCTATTGGGACAATTGCTGCTGCCAGTCTGGAAGAAAAACCCAAGGAAGAAAAGGTTATTAAACTGCTAAAAACTGTTTTGGAAGAAAAAGCGGGTTGGAATGAAGTAGTCAGAAGTGGTGCGATCGCTGGTTTAGCGGAACTTAAAACTTCGGAAGCAGCTTTAAATCTGATCATGGAATACACCAGACTGGGTGTACCGCAACCTCTGCGTTTAGGGGCAATTCGTGCTTTAGGTAAAATTTCTGTTGGACAAACTCCTGTTAACCTAGAGCGAATTTTGGAGCATTTAGCTGAACTTGCTAAAGACACGTTCTTTTTAACGCAAATAGCAGTAGTTACAGCACTGGGGCAAATGGAAACTCCCAAGGCGATCGCTATTTTGCAATCACTAAGCGATCAAACAGCCGATGGGCGTGTACGTCGCTATGCCGAAGAAGAAATTGCCAGAGTGCAAAAGAATATTGGTACAGAAAGTGCAGTTAAACAATTACGCGAGGAACTAGATCAACTTAAGCAACAAAACCAAGAACTCAGAAGCCGTCTGGAAAACTTGGAAGCTAAATCTAAGTAGGAGGGAACAGTGAACAGTGAACAGTGAACAGTAAACAGTAATCAGTGAAAAAATTGATAACTGATTACTGATAACTGACATTGCTTATACACCTACTTTTTGATTGAGTTGCAAAACCAGCACTGCTCCCAGAACTAGAACACTGCCCAATATTTGTAGCGGTGTCAGAGCTTGCCCAAACCAAATCCAGGCAATAACAGCAGCGATCGCTGGTTCTAAGGTAGCTGCGATCGCTGCTCTGTCTGCTCTGACTCGCTGGATACCCCAGCAATAGAACAAAAAGGGAAGCAGTGTGCCGCCAACTCCTATAAACAACACTCCCAGTAAATTATTTGGTTGAATCAAGCTAGTGGGGAATCCTTGCGGAAGTTGAACCGCAATCCAAAATAAACTTGCCACGATGAAGCCTTTCAACATCACTGTTACGGCATCATTAGCCATGCCCACCCTTTCTGCTAACAAAGTATAGGTTGCAAATAGAATCGCGCTGAGAATTGCACTGGCAAGCCCAATCCCGTCAAGCTTACTCACATCACCCCCTGATACCTGAGCTACTAGCGCTACTCCCAAAATCGCAGCTATTACTGATGTACCTACAGAAAATGAGGGTAAACGCCTTGTGGTAAGTGCAATCCACAGGATAATCAAGGCTGGAGCAGTATATTGAATCACAATCGCAACCGCAACCTCAAGCCGAGCGATCGCCAAGTAGTACGTAAAGTTTACTAACGCTAGAGCCAAGCCCAGCATCAAAATCCAACCGTTGATTTGAAAGTTTTTCCAAATGGATAGTTTTCGAGTTTGCAGTCCACTTAATACGCCCAATCCCACTGCTGAAATTGTGGCGCGAGCCTCTACCAACTCAAAGGGAGTAATCCCAGACTGGAAAAGCCCTTGAGCTACATTTGCTCCTACTGCCCACAAGATTGCGGCAAGGGCGATCGCGCCTAAACCCAGCAATGCAGAAGAGCGAAACTCTTTTTTGGAAGCAACTGCCATTTTGAGTACGTGTTGTTGACAATAACCGATGTTAGGCGATCGCCAAGGATATAAAAGCAAAGGATTTTATGTTAGTGATAAGGTCATAACATGATCATTACCAAAATCACCACAACCAGATTGAAAGATAAAATTAATGCACGAATTTCCTGACTACATTACGCATTATTACGAACAAGGGAGCGACATTCTCAAAAACATTTGCAGTCATCCTGATGAAGTAGCGGAGGTGATACTAGCACATCTCAAAGAAAATGGTAAGCGTACGTGGCTACATCCTGGGTATCTTGAGGAACGGCGCACAGTTGAAGCATGGTTATACGAAGAGTTTGTGCGGAAGGGTAAAAAGCCATATCTCAAGCACCCGCTTTATTTTGTCTTAGGTGAAAACGATGACTTTTTTCAAAAAAATGGGTTTTTTAGCAATGCTAATCCTGCGAAATTAAGACTGCCTTTGTCACTTTTTACAAGTGACATGATTTCCTTCACATATCCTGATAGTATGCCAAGCTTGGCAATTGCCACAGTGGAGCGAGGTGAGGCATATCGGAAACCTTTTCACGGAAAGGTTTTTACTTTAGAAGAAATTAATGACATTGTGCAGACGTATGGATTGCCAGGGAACAAGTGGAAAAGTGAAGAGTATTGGCGCTATGACCGCTTTATTGAGGTACAAATATGGGATGATCGATCCATTTGGAATTTTTTGCAAATGTCGCAGTAAACCATTTGTCAAGGTCAGAACACCGAATTGAATATAGTTATAAGCGAATTACCGAGTAGTATGATTACACAATTTTAATTTGACGATCAAGCTAAAAAAGAATTACAATATAATATGATGCAATTAGTCCTTAAAAACAACTTATTTGAATTATCTTATCCATGTAGGAACAAGCTTTATGCGATTAAAAAGATGGGAATCTCCCCGCCGACAAGGCAGGAATAACAAGGGCAAAGGAGGCTCTGCAAGACAACGGCAACTCAAAAAACAACAGCAGATGCTTAGAAAAAGGTTGAAGACTGAAGGTAAAGAAGAAAAAAACAAATATCAAGAAAGGGGGGAAGTCAATCTAAACTTCTCCTTATTTTTTGACTTTTTGATGATAAAAATAAAGCTTTGAACTAAAATAAAAAATAATAATTTATTATCTAAATTAGATTTTTGCAGTTACTATTTATCTATTGAAACTGCTAGTTAGTCTGAAAATATAAATAACATTTGAATTCACAAGCAGAGTTGGCACTATTATTTGTAATTTGACTTTCTCGGCGATTAGAACCGCTATGGCTACGCAAATAGTGGTATGATAATTTTTTAAAAAATAAACAGTCAAAATTTAGGTTAAGTCATGCTTTTATGACTATTTTTCCTAAATTCCTCACAAGTTCCTCAAATTTTTGATTTATAACTCACGAGTGGAGAAGGTTAGGAATTATGATTTACTTCTAACTCTCCATCTCACCTCTTGAAAGAGGCAAAATATTATGTAGGAGCGTGGTTTATGGCGAGAAGATGGGCAACACTCCAGAAGGCAAAAAGGCAGCAGAGCATCTTGCTTCCAGATGTAGGTGGAATACCAAAGGAGCAAACCTCCCATCCTTTGGAAAGTCACTCTTCACCGATAAATCATACCTTGTATGAGAAGTTATCAGGTTACCTTGCAGATACTTCCAGAATGGCAGATTTAGCACATTCTCAATTTGGCGATCGCCACTGGGCAAGACAGAACATAGCCAGATCCATAACTTAGTAGAAATAGTAAACGTTTGCTTTTATGATTGCACTCCTCACACCAACATCCTGAATTGAGAAACGCTCCTCAATGCGATCGCTTAACTGAGTTATGAATAGAAAAAGCCCTATTCAAAATCGATTTGAACAGGGTTTATGGCTAAAAATTGTATGCCTACAGATACATAAAGAACTGCCAAAATTATAAGTTAGGAGGCAATATTACTTGATCAATTGCATGGATGACGCCGTTACTACCCTTAATATCTGGTTTCACAACGTTAGCATCATTTACCATCACGCTCTTGCCACCATCGGCTTTGACAGTGATTGGACTACCTTCAACGCTATTTACTTCGCCAGACTTTAGGTCAGTTGATAATACCTGACCAGATACCACATGATAAGTCAAAATTTTGACCAAAACTTCTTTATTTTCTGGCTTCAACAAATCTTGTACAGCATCTGGTGGCAACTTAGCAAAAGCTGCATCTGTAGGTGCAAATACAGTAAAAGGCCCTTTGCCTTGTAAAGTTTCTGTTAATCCAGCTGCTTTCAAAGCTTTGGTTAACATCGTAAATTCTTTATTGGATTCTGCCAGAGCTACTAAATCTTTACCTTCTGTGCCTGTCGATGGTTGAGTTGGAGTTGTCTCTACTCCTGGTGCAGGAGCAGGGGCAGGTGTAGTTTCAGGGGTTGTAGGTGGAACTGCCGGAGTACTTCCAGGACAAGCAGCGCGATTATAAGGACACTCATCTAAAATACTCGGTCTAGGATTTAGTGGCCCTTGCCCCGTGTTTTGTGCTAAATTCTTCTGACTTAATGTTTTGCCCTTTGGCGCTGATGCAGGCGCACTCAGCGTGCGGCTATACGGATTTCCTTGGAAGACACTGTGTTGAGAATTGAGTGCATCGTTTGCTCCTACAGGTAACCCAATCAAAAGACTTGCGCTCGTCACTCCTGCTATACCAGCAAACTTTGTCAATAAATTGCTATAATTTACCTTCATAAATTTTGTTTGGCTTAAATTTCCACACATTACCATAAAGATTTATAACATCTTGTTACGCAAAAAATCTAATTGTCTAAGTAAGTTTTGACCAAATAAAGTAGTTGTGATGATAATATCCAAAGTCCTTATGATACTCATACTGAAGGCAATCAGGAGCATTAGCACAAACACAAAATATCAATAAAATATATATTGAGTAAATAGACTCTTAGGAACACTTATATGTTTCCTTCGAGCACAACTAGTTTTTGGGAATTGCAGACAAAGTATTTACTATATGGGAAAAATTTAGCGTGTCCATCTAAAAAATGTTTACTGAAAACCTTTGCCGATTGGCGAGAATTTCAGTAATTTTGATTGCTAACCAAAAATTTTCCAAGTTTGTGCTCCGTTGTATAAATTTTACATTAAATCGCAGAAACTTTTAAGGATTAGAGTTTTTGATGGGTACGTTCAGAAACATTTCATCATTAGTTATGTAATGATGTATAAATACAATATTCAGAAAAAAGCTGTTAATTATACTAGTAAAATTTTTACTATGATCACTTATGTAATCAAATAACTTATTGCAATCAACACATAGAAAATTTTCAAACAATATTATCAATATGCAAGTATTTTTGCTTAACTTGACACGAATATAAATCTAAGTCTAACTAATGCTTAAAATTCTGGACATTTTATATTGAAATTGTTTTCAAATATGATTAATTTTTATGAAGGTAAAACTGTAAAATTAAAGCATCAACGATACACAGGGTATGTTCAATGTTAGAATTGTATCAATTTGAACTATCTCAATACTCAGAAAAAGTACGTTTAATTCTCGACTATAAAGGTTTGGAATATCGTAAAATCGAGGTTACGCCTGGAATAGGACAGGTAGAGCTCTTTCGTTTAACTGGTCAGCGGCAAGTTCCCGTACTTAAAGATGGCTATCAATATATAGTTGACTCTACTGACATAGCCAAGTACTTGGACTTACATTATCCCGATCGCCCACTGATTCCACAAGATTCCAAAAAGCGAGGTTTGTGCTTAATGATGGAAGAGTGGGCAGATGAATCAATCGGCATCAAAGGAAGAAAGGCACTCTTTTCTGCCATTAGTCAAGATCAAAATTTCCGCAAAGCTTTGTTACCTCATTCTGTTCCAGATGTCTTCAAAACTTTTGTAGAAGGAGTGCCAAACGATGTACTCAAACTTTTGGGCTTTGGAGTTGGTTATAGTCCAGAGGCAGTACAAAGAGCGATCGCCGATTTGAAACAAGACTTGGAAGCTTTATGCCTACTATTGGCAGACAGTCCTTACTTATTAGGAGATGAACCAACTCTGGCAGATTTTGCAGTAGCAGGTTTATCTATATTATTAAAATTCCCTGATGGCCCTTATCTGGATTTGCCAGTCAGCATTAGAGGCAAAGGAGTACTTGGTTTAGCAGACAATCCTGCCTATGAACCATTCTTTGTGTGGCGCGATCGCCTTTACGCCCAATTCCGTAAACCAACACTGGGTTCTGGATTTTCCACTGGTACAACTGCGCCTACTTCGATTCAAATTGAGTAATTAGTTAGTAGTTAGTAAGGACGAGTTTCAATAGATATATTATTTTTTCAGACTACTAAAATTATGGCTAAACCTGTCCGTATAGTGGTTAATGATTTAGTAATTCCTGCCTATTGCCACTTGTTCCTTGGGAGAACGCTGAGTTTTCCATTAAAATTTTGTACTAAATTTGGTGTCGCCAAAATTTTCCTCGATTATTTAAGTAAAATGGCGAGATCAACCCAATTACGTAAACAAGTGTTAAAAAAGTATTTTCTCAACTAACAACTGTACGGGCGGGTTTGAACAGCAATCTCTCTCAATTAACGAAATAACTTTTATATAAACCCGCCCCTCCTAATTACTAACAGTCCTAATAGAAAATAATGTTTATCCATGCCCATCTACTTAAAATTCAACATAAAATAAGGCACGTAAGTATGTAATTAATGAAATGAATTTAGGACAGCCATTAGGTTCAGTCATACAAGGTTCTCTCATCGGCGGATTAGAAGTGCGATTGCACCCTGATATTTCTGTTGAAGATATGCGGGTGGGCAAATTTCTAGTTGTGCAAGGTATGCGATCGCGTTTTTTCTGCATGCTAACAGATGTGGCACTGGGAACCGCGAACCAAAGAATTATCGCTAATCCTCCTAGTTGGGAAGATACTTTTTTGCGAGAAGTTTTAGCCGGTAGTGGTACTTATGGCACCATCAATCTGGCACCCATGCTCATGTTTACCCCTGAATCTAATGAATCTTTTTCGGCTACAAATGGTAAATCTGCAAATCCTTTTGTGCCGTCATCGGTGACAGGATTGGCATCATTCCAGCCCCAAACAAGCACAACTATGGAATTGATGCCAGTCAAAACTATTCCCACTCATTTTAGCCAAGTTTACGAAGCCTCAGAAGAAGATTTTCGCCGCGTATTCGGCTGGGAAGACGATCCCCACAGAAAAAACTTTTCTATCGGTAAACCACTAGATATGGATGTACCGGTATGCATCGATTTAAATCGCTTTGTTGAACGTAGCAATGGCGTCTTTGGTAAATCTGGAACAGGTAAATCTTTTTTGACACGCTTACTTTTAGCAGGAACAATTCGTAAAAACGCGGCAGTAAATTTAATTTTTGATATGCACTCCGAGTACGGTTGGGAAGCTGTATCGGAAGGAAAACAATTCAGTACAGTTAAAGGTTTAAAGCAACTTTTCCCCAGCAAAGTAGAAGTATACACGCTCGATCCAGAATCGACCAAGCGTCGCGGCGTTCCTCATGCTCAAGAACTTTACCTGAGTTACGACCAAATTGAAGTTGAAGATGTTAAATTATGCTCTCGCGATTTAGGACTTTCGGAAGCCAGTATTGATAACGCCAATATTCTCTATGCCGAATTTGGCAAATCTTGGATTCTGCAATTATTGAACATGACCAACGAGGAAATCAAGCTTTTCTGTGAAGAGAAGCGGGGGCACCAAGGTTCGATTACTGCATTGCAGCGCAAACTCTATCGGCTGGAAAATTTAAAATATATGCGTGCTGCTTGTCCGCACAACTATATCAATCAAGTTATGCGTTCAATAGAAACGGGTAAGAACGTTGTGATTGAGTTTGGTTCCCAGTCAGATATGCTTTCCTATATGTTGGTGACGAATATGATTACCCGTCGTATCCACCATTATTACGTCAGTAAAGCAGAAAAGTTTTTGCAGACAAAAAATCCTAACGATAAACCAACACAATTAATGATTACTATTGAGGAAGCACACCGTTTCCTTGACCCTGCCATAGTCCAAAGTACTATTTTTGGCACGATCGCCCGCGAAATGCGCAAGTACTTTGTCACGCTGTTGGTAGTCGATCAACGCCCATCAGGGATAGATAATGAAGTCATGTCCCAGATTGGTACTCGCGTCACTGCCTTACTTAATGATGAAAAAGATATTGACGCAATTTTTACAGGCGTATCTGGTGCTGGCAGTCTCAAATCAGTATTAGCAAAGTTAGACTCCAAGCAACAAGCCTTAGTTTTAGGTCATGCCGTTCCCATGCCAGTAGTAGTACGTACTCGTCCTTACGACGCACAATTCTACACTGAAATTGGTGATGCTGCTTGGGAAGAAAAATCAGATGAGGAAGTTTTTGCTGCTGCTGATTTAGCTAAGGCAGATCTTGGATTTTAAACAGTCAAAATTAACTATTTCTATATCTATATGACTGAAATCTGATTAAGATAGTGCTTCTATCTCTGTAACTATATAAAAAATACCGAAATCTTAAAGTATAATTTATTCACGAACGCATGACGCTCCAACCAAACTCAACGACCACCAAGCTAGATGCGTATACTGGGCGCACTCAAACCAGGTAAAAGTAAACACAATGTAGGCAATTACCACCGCCTCAATCCCCCGGCAAGGCGACTTGATAACCAGCCATAGACCCAATCCTAACAGCGATAAGTAAGACACTAATCCTAGTACACCTACTGATAAAATTGTATCTAAAATCAAATTGTGTGCTTTCACCGTGGGTAACGCTTGCCTGCCACGCTGCCCATCAAAGCCCTGGTAATCAAAAGTAAAATCGCCCAAGCGAGTAATCTTCACCCATTTAACCGATTTAGAATTGATGACGTGGGGATAAGCAGTACCAAAACCATTCATACCCCAACCGAGTAAAGGACGTTTACTGATACCGCGTTGTGATATCTCCCACAGATATACTCGGTCTGATGTTAGTTGTTTGAGAATCTTGGTATTGCTATCAAAGTTGAATCGATTAAGTGTTTCAATATTGCGAGTCAAGGAAACTGCACCGACAAACAACAAAGCCACTAACACAGTGCAGAGCATAAAGGAGCGTACTTGTTTGCCCAGAGGGAACTGGTAGAGCCAATAAACTCCTGCTACAACAAAAGCTAGTATTCCCGCCCTAGTTTGAGTCAATAGCAGTGCAGGGATAATTAGGATACTAGCCATAGCAGCATAACGAGTACTCAGCCACCGCCATTGCCAACCAATAAGCGTCATCACTGCCACTGCTGCTAGCACAAATGAAGCATGACCGCGATGAGAATACAAGCCGATTGGCTGTTGATTTTGGAAAATGGTACTAGCCAGGATATTATCTAGTAGTAGTTGCCCGCTTGTAGCAGTGTAGTCGATGCGCCAGTTAATAACTTGAGGAAAGATACTCAAGGCAAGGATAACACCGCCAATGACTAAACCAATGAATTGAGAACGGGCTAATTCAGGATGCAGTCTTAGTAGTAGGCTATTGCTGAGAGTGAAGATGGCGATTAGTAACCAGTAAAGCAAGCCATCACCCATCTGCTCTTGACCGAATAGGGAACGTAAGGGGAAGGGACTAGTAACAGTTGCGATTAACCCTATTGCCAGAAATATTTCCCACAGCAGTTTGCTGAGTTTCCAACTTTGAGGAATTTTAAGGGTGTCTTTTTCTTCCCACAGATAAAGGAAGTTGAGTATACAGATCAGGAGGATTGCAAATACTTTTGGCTGAGTCCAAATTTCCCCGCGCATTTTACCGAATGGGTTGATGAGAATGATGCTGAGGGAAAATAGTACGGTGTAGAGGTGTTTCACTGCTGTTTGTTGGATCTAATTTTCAGCGCTTTTATAAAGCCCCACGCGCCGAGCGTCAAGAGTCCAAATATAGGTGTAGATTCGGGTACAGATTGAGGTGAGCTTTCCTTAGAAATTGGACGCATTTTGAAACTGCCGATACGGTCATTAAATGCTAGTTGAATCGGGAAAGCTGTTTCTTGTGTTGAACCAAATAGTGAATCGATGTCAGTGATTTTAAAGTTGGAAATACCATGACCAAATAAGGAAACGAAGTCTAAGCTCTCTCCGGGACTGAATTCACCAAGAATAGTATCTCCTACTGAAACGGTAAATCGATTGTCGTCTCCAATTGGGAAGTCAAGAATTTCAGTAAATAGTGTGTCATCTAGTGCTTGGAATTCAAAACCATAGGTAGTGTATGGGTCGTACCAACGGCAGCCAGGAACGTTGCGGAATACTTGCCAGTTTCCATCTCTTGCATTGGGGAGGATTGGATTGTCTTGAGTTCCTCCTGGCCGTTCTCTGCTGACACCACCACCTCCGCTATTAGCTCCAATCACATATGGAAAATCATTTTCATGTTCAAACACTTGGACAGTAAGCTCGTATTTGCCTCCATCTTTGCCACGAATATGATTGCCGCCATCGCCATATGCACCTACAGTTAGGTTGATAGTTCCATCACTTGAAACGTTACCTGTTAATGCAGAAGCAAAGCCATCTCCTACAGGGCTACTATCATTGTCATAACCCCAAGTTTCATAGTTATGTCTTGCTTCCAAATATGTATTTGGATTGCATATATTTCCAGGTATATCGTTATTTATCTCGGCATGAAATTTTGCTCCTGGAGTAAGTTTTGTCAGTTGGAATGTATCTGTTTCTCCACTGGAGTAAAGACTATCGGCGAAGGTTTTTTGTATCTCATACTCGTCACGATAGTTTTTCCAACCCCATTTAATTCCGTTGTAAATCTTGACTTCTCTTCTACTACTGTTAGGAGATGTTATCTCCTCAGCCAAGAAAAGAAGTGCCTCAAAGTAATTCTTATTTTGAGCAGCTTGTAAGCCAGGGTTATAAGGTATATCGATAAAAGAGCTTTCACTAACGTAGTAATTAACTTCATCAGCAAAGGGAGTATCTCTTCTAAAGTCATTATCAATGTACCAAATATTAGGAAAAAGACCTACTCTATCAGAATAGTTAGCCCGGAATGCTTGAATCCAGTGAACTTTTCCTTGCCCTAGTTGAGGATCTCCAGGCGCAGGAAGATATTTTAAATGAAAAGAAGCCCCAACTCCATCATCTCGAAGTTCCTCGTCAGGGTCTATTGGTAATTCCAAACCACAAAGATCCCCGTAGCCACATGCGACATAATCTTTAATTTCAAAACTACCCTTTAAATCCTGATCGGCAGGTTTGAAATCCCAACCTAACAGACCCTGATTAGACTGAAGAACCCATAATGCAAGTGTAATGTTAAATGTAGTTGAACCACCAAGACGGAGAGGTTCTGTCCATAATCTCCTATCTACTTCTGTTATACCAAAAACACCGTCAGCATTATAGCTTGTAGTTGGTTTCCAATTGTCAGTTGCACCAGGGCTAGAGGGGATAATAGTAAATGCAAAACTTGCTTGTCCCGTTACCCCAACTATTAAAACCGATGCAAACCAAGCTATAGAATGTTGTATGAATCGCATTTTTTGTAACTCCTCTGTGTATTGAAGTTCAAAGAGATGTCATTTTGATTGTGAAATCAGATATAAATTATCGAGATAATGATTCTGATTTACTCGATGGATTGACAAGACGAAACTCTACAAATGGCATAGCCAACCAACCATTCCAAACTGTTTCTGATACTTTTTCTTGCGGACACTTAGCTGACCGTTCAGAAATGTGATAAATGAGTTGTAGTCGATATAATGTGTCACATTTAAGACCAGGAAAATAATAAAAACCGCAATCTCTTAAGCCGCGAGCTTGATTAGTAATAGCAAGTTCAAGCTGACCATTACGCCAAAAAATCATTGCTTCTAAATCAAAAAATGTACTTTCTCTTGGTTGAACTAAATAATATTGTGTTCTCTTACCTAGTCCAGGTCTAACCATTTCGCTAAACCAATTGATTTCTTTCCCATCGATATCAATTAGAGTTACGTTGATAGAATGTGCTTGGTAAAAGCGAAAAGCAGTTGATGTGTTGTTAGTAACACGAATCCCTAAATTTATATCTGTTTTGGCTCCACTTTGCATGGGAGGGATAGCCAAAACAGACTCCGGCATATCTGTTTTGAACAGGACTCCATCAATTTCTATTGCATAAATATCAGTTGATAAGGGTTGAACTAGACGAATATTTAACCAAGGTGTAACCAAAATTTGTGAATTAGTTTCTCGTACAGTTCTTTCTTGGCTATTGTTAAATCTTGAGACATATGTAGTTTTGTTGTCAGTATTCAAAATCAATCGAAGCTGATAGGTTTCTGGCTGAAGTACTTTAAAATACCAGAAGTAATTAGGCGTAATAGAACCAATTACGTAATCAGGAATAGTAGGAATTTTTAGTTGTAGAGAGTTATCTTGCCAAAAGAGTCTTGCAGTTAGAGAAAAAGTTGTGCGGCATTTAGACCTAATTGTAAACCACTCGAATTGTCTGGTATGGTTACTCTCCATCAGTCTGTTTAACTGATTATTAGTAATGCCTTCTTCAATCACTAAATCTCCTTGTATTATTTGTCCATCTGATGTCAAAAGCTCTGGGATAAAAGCTTGCAAAGGGTTAAGATAAAAATAATTTGAATTATTGTGGTTGATACTCACACATAATTTGATTGGAACATCAACTCCATTTTGATTTTTTGGAATGGGATAAATTCTGGTAGGAAAGAGTAGTGTATTAGGATTAACAACCTCTATGCATATACCATTAGATTCAAAAGATGTCATGTTGGCTGTCCTCTCAATTTTCAGGTTTTCATGCGCGTCAAACTTTTTGACTTCAAGCTTGAACTAGGCAAAATTTCACGAAGGGCGTATGCACCATACCTCTCCAAAAATCTTCAAACGAACCTATATCTAATGGATTTGTTAGCGATCTGTATGTCAACCGAACCTGATAAGTACCCAACTTCAAGCCATTAAACGACCAATAACCTCTACCTGTACCACGAACTATCAAGTTCAATAGCCCATTCATCTGCCTTTCAAAGTGTGCATTAACAAAGAACATCACACTTTTTCCAGGCTCAACCAAATGATAATCCGATTCCCTAGCACCAACCCACCCAGTGCTGCCAGCGCCTAGATTCTGCCCTAAAATACAACCATCTGCTCCCATCAGTGCTGGAATCAAGGTGGTAAATGAGCAGAAGCACTGAGAAGTTGATGTGTTGTTTGTGATGCGAAGCCCAATCTGTACAGAGGAACTGGCATCGGATAGCTGAGAGTGCGAAATAGTCCATATTTGCTCTGGCACCACAGTTTCAAAGCAAACATTATTGACTTGCACTTGATTATTATTAGATCCCATCGGTTCAACTAGTTGGAAATTCACCCAAGGAGTTGCTAATAGACTTGTCACAGAGGCTTGTATTGGGGTAATTTCCCCTGTGTGTGCATCAAAGAATAAAAACTCCTCTTGAGGACTTAAGTAGGTGAATCTCAGCTTATATACTCCCAGTTGTAAAGCTTCAAAAAACCAAAAGTAGTTAGGGTTAATAGGGGGTTTGGAAGAGTGAAGGATAGTTGCTTGGACTTGAAGCAAGCTATTTTGCCAAGAGAACTTTGCAATCAAATAACAACCCAAAGTCATTTGATATGGAATTCCCATGCCGTTATATCGACTTGGAGTTATCTGCGTATTCATCAATTTTTGTGGATGTAGTACTTGCCCATCGCGGGATAAGAATTCTGGAGTCAGGAGTTCATAGACGAAAGGAAAAAGTGTTGGTGTTTTGTTAGTAATGCCAATGTCAATTTGTAAACAGGTATTAGTATCTGTTTGATCGGGAATAGACAAAACTATGAGGTTTGGCTCCGAAATTTCCATCTGGATACCATCGGCTTCACAAGTGTTGCTGCTATTTGATTCAAAAGATGTCATTTGACTACCCTCTTTATTTACAGGTTTTCATGCATCCTTAAACGTATGAACACATGGTTTAATATCATTGTCCTGAAAAAGAGCGATGAATTGTTTCAGACTTAGGTGTAGATTATTCAAAAAGTTTTTCTAATTCTTTGTTCACCATCGAGGCAACAATATCACTATTCTTTCTAAATACAGGGCAGTCACTCTTTCTAAGAGCTTTACGCAAATTGTATATTCTTTCTGTTGATGGTTCAGAAATACTTTAACTCTATGGGTCGTAGATGCAT
This sequence comes from Chlorogloeopsis sp. ULAP02, assembly GCF_038404745.2. NCBI lineage: Bacteria > Bacillati > Cyanobacteriota > Cyanophyceae > Nostocales > Chlorogloeopsidaceae > Chlorogloeopsis > Chlorogloeopsis sp. ULAP02. The sequence goes on from NZ_JAYKTT020000045.1 coordinate 126,840, forward strand.
AAATTAAAGGTTGATTTCATGCAAAACTTTTGGTGCTGTATTTTCATGTTATATTTGATTGCTTCAAAACTATTAAGATAAATCTAGGCTGTTTTTCAATATGTGATAACCCAAGATTTACCGAATTGTTAGAACTAGTATCTACTGTATTAATAAATGAAAATTTATTAGAGCTTTATAAATTAAATCTAAAGTAAATATTCTTCAAAAAAGAAAGGTTAATTGTTAAAATAAAACAAAGATAAAATCAAGAAAAGAGATAGCCCAATATTAAGAACATATTAAGCTGAAGAAATATATTTATTTAGTGATGTAGCTGCTACTGTACTCAAAGAGCGATCGCTCTTATCAATAGCTTGCTGTCAGTCAGTTGAGTACTCGCACAGTCGTTTAAACTACTTTGGATATAGCAGCCAGGTAAAAATGACAGGCGATCGCTTTTTTAAATGAGAAAAATGGTATTATTCATAGTACGGGGTCTTCTTCGCGATCGCTCACGAGGGGATAAAACAGCGAGCAGAAGAAGATTACAGGCAAAAGCTGCTTCAGCAAGCAAATACACTCTTGGTAGGTGTGGCTGTAGTGCGATCGCTAGCTGAAATCAGGTTGAACTTACCAAAATTGCAGGGCTTTTGAGCAAGCGCTTCCTTTAGGAGCATTTTTGTTTGCTATCAAATCTTTGCCGAGAAAAGTTATTGGTTGTAGAGCCTTTGGTTTTATAGCTTAACTCCCGCTAGGTAAGGCAAAAATTTACATAGCGTGACATCCCTCCCTGAAAAGACTTAGATAGTTCGGTTATCCGGCTACCTCAGGAAACCTCAAGAGGGGTTTTTAGCGTCACTATATATATAGTGAATCTTGAGAGGAATTTTAGCTATTTTTTTTGGCCAGTTACTTATTTTGAACTATAATGGAAGATTTTGTTTAAACTACTTTACTCTTGGTTAAATTTATCGTAATATTAAATAAGTAGAACTCATACTGACTTCGTATTGTCAGCATCGTAGCCAGCGACTAAGGAAAAAAAGAATTCTTTAAGACAACGAACGCCTGCCTATAGAGATTCCAAAATCTAGGGAGGGTAGGGGAACCTATCTAAGGAACTAGCCGTCGTAACAGGTTCTAAAAACCGAGAAACTCGATCTTTGGTGGTAGTTCCGAAATGACTGATGATATATGCACTACCTTTCCTAATCCGCCATAACTTAAGTATTCTTTGTGTTTGGAGAAGAGGAAAACGCACCAATGCCCACTGTTAACACCGAACTTGAAAATACTAACGCCAAATTCACGGCTGATATGGTGCGAACCTATCTGCGCGAGATTGGTCGTGTACCCCTGCTAACTCGTGAGCAAGAAATTGTTTACGGCAAGCAAGTACAACAAATGATGACACTGCTAGAGGCAAAAGAGGCTTTAGCTAAGAAACTGCGCCGCGAACCGAACTTGGAAGAGTGGGCTGCTCACGTGAAAAAGTCTGAGACAGAAGTGAATCAGACTGTGTTGCAGGGTAAGCGGGCAAAGCAAAAAATGATTGAAGCGAATTTGCGCTTAGTAGTTGCTATCGCCAAAAAGTATCAGAAGCGGAACATGGAGTTTCTGGATCTGATTCAAGAAGGAACACTAGGATTAGAGCGTGGTGTCGAAAAATTTGATCCGACACGGGGTTATAAGTTTTCGACTTACGCTTACTGGTGGATTCGCCAAGCGATTACTCGTGCGATCGCCCAACAAGGGCGTACTATTCGCTTACCTATCCACATTACCGAAAAGCTGAACAAAATCAAAAAAGTACAGCGAGAACTTGCTCAAACCTTAGGGCGATCGCCATCTCCTGCGGAAATTGCTAAAGAACTTGAACTAGAGCCAGCTCAGATCCGTGAGTATCTGAATATGGCGCGTCAGCCAGTTTCTTTGGATGTTAAGGTTGGCGATAACCAAGATACTGAGTTGCAAGAAATGCTGGAAGATGAAGGGCCATCGCCAGAATCTTACATGACTCAAGAGTTCTTGCGCCAAGATCTTAACAATATGCTTGCAGAACTAACTCCTCAACAGCGAGAAGTATTAGCTTTGCGCTTTGGATTAGTAGATGGCAATGAAATGTCTCTAGCTAAAGTTGGTGAACGTTTAAACCTTAGCCGTGAGCGCGTTCGCCAGTTAGAGCATCAAGCCCTGGCGCATCTGCGCCGCCGTCGCGCCAACGTTAAAGAGTACGTTGCTAGCTAGCTAAATGCTTCTCGCCGTTGGCGACGCGCCTCCTGAATGCAGGGGGCGATTTTTTTATTCAACCTACCAAATCTTCTAAACATCTATTTGTCAAAATTTCTAAATAAAATCCGGAATCGAAAGATTTTCTTGTGTAGTTTCAGATAGATGTACAAAAAGTTAGGAGTTTTTCTGTCAAGTAGCAACAATTCTTCAAAAAAACACTAAAAATCAAGCTAAACTACTGAAGTTTTAATTTTTCTGAAAATCACCCTATTGGATTAATCACATAGGTCAAAGCGTTATCGCTCAACCAATGGTAGTCTAAGATTATTGTCCGTAATCAATCGAGACTTTATTTTTTTAGAAAGTTTTTTCAAACAATATCATCCCTTTGATAGAAGCTTTATTTATCAATACATCGATTCCAATTGAAGTCAGAGGCGCAGGATAGTTAATTTTTAAAAGGAGAAATAGGGTGCTTAATCATATTAACAAGCTGCTTCCCCCTCGTCATTTGAGAATACCCTTAATAGGCTTACTTCTTGTCCTTGGTGTCATGGGCGAGAGAGCTAAACCTGTATTAAGTAACCAGATCGCAAGATTTTATATCCCTGCTCCTCAAGAATTTGAAAATGAAGTAACTAACAGCTATACGGGGTTACAGCGCAATTCTACGCCAGAATCTCAAGCTAGTGAAAAGGAAGCTCGCTTACGCAGAGCGCTAGTAAAGTCGGGTTCCGTTGCTAGTAAAATCACCATAGATTCTGAGATAGGATCAGCAAAAGCTTTACAGAAGCAAGCAACTACTTACACTTGGTTACAGCGTAATTCTGATCATACACAAGCACCTGAATTAGAAGTAGCTCCTACAATTACAACTCAAAAGAGTGCATCAAAAGCATCTACACAAAAAGCAGGAACAGCACAAAAAGCAAAGTTGCCGAACCGAGATGGCGTTTACCTTTATGGACAGTCGCCCAAGGCAGGACAATTTGGGCATGGATATATCGTTTTTGAGAAGCGCCAGAGTAAAATTATGGGTGCATTGTATATGCCCAGTTCTGAGTTTAGTTGTTTTGAAGGTAGGCTAGCATCATCAGGAGATTTGGCAATGACTGTTAAGGGCTATCCTGGTGAGATCAGTCCAATACAGGTGGCAACAAAGGAGAGACTGCCTCGAACAAGCAACGATGAGCCAGTCATCTACGGTCATTCAGTAACACTGGAAGATTATTATCGTTTAAACTCTGTTAGTGCCAACGATCGCCGGGTTTTGCAAATGTGTAAAGCCAACTTGCAAAGCTAAGAATTCAGAAAGACGCAGAAATTAGAAGACAAGAACACAATTATTCTACGAGAAGTTGCTCTTTAATTGGAACTTTACAGAAGATTTTAATTGATTGACTAATTTTCTCTAATTTCTGGTTTTCATTGGTCAAAATCAGTAATAAAATTTTAAAACTCAATGCCTGGTTGTGCTTTCACACTTTGATCGCGTAAAGGATGCTTAACTAGAGTCATTTCCGTAACCAAGTCTGCGCGTTCAATTAAAGCAGTGGGAGCGCCTCTACCTGTGAGGATAACGTGGCTTTGCGCTGGCTTTTGATTTAACCCCGCTAAAATTTCCTCAACACGCAAATAGCCAAGTTTAATAGCAATATTGATTTCATCCAATAGCACTAGCTTGAAATCTGGATTTTGAATGTATTCTAATCCTTTTTGCCAAGCGGCTAGTGCTTTTTCAATGTCGCGATCGCGATCTTGAGTTTCCCAGGTAAAACCTTCGCCCATAGCATGAAATTCTAACTGGTCTTGCCAAAGACTGAAAACCCTTTTTTCCGAAGGTTCCCAAGCTCCTTTGATAAATTGGATAATCGCTACTTTATAACCATGACCAAGCGATCGCAATACCATCCCCAAAGCCGCAGTGGTTTTTCCCTTGCCATTACCAGTGTGAACAATGATTAACCCTTTTTCCTGCGCGGCTTGAGCAATTCTTTGGTCTTGTATTTGCTTGCGTCGCTGCATCTTTTTGCGATATTGCTCTTGTGTGAGGGATGGGGATGATGCCTCCTCCATCAAACTTTGCGCTTCTGAGTCTAGTTGAGTTGGTTTGTTAATGTTCATCAACTTTTTTGGAACAGTTATAAAGGAATCTTATAACTTCCTGTGATGAACCAAAACAGGAATTGGGGAGCGGGAAGAGGACACGGGGCGCGGGGACACGGAGAATCAATCGTGCTTGACGTTCTTGCCCCTTGTCTTCCCCTCTCCTTGTCACCTTGTTCTCTTTCTAGTCCCTATCCCCTAATTAATCATTGCCAAACCAGCACTTTAGCTTCGTACGGCCCAATATCAATCATGATGCCATCATCACCAGCTTCTACATCATAATCTCCTGTCCATTCGTGCCATGTACCAGCACTGGGGAAATTAGGAACATGATAACCAGCTAAGAAGTTTTCAGAAAAATTGGTTATAACCACTACACGGGAACCTTCATCATTCCAGCGACTGTAAGCTAGCACCTTAGCTTCTGGATTTTCGTGGATGAAGTCGATATTTTCTGTGTAGAGAGCATGATTGTTTTTACGCAGGTTAATTAAACCTTTGTAAGTTTCAAATAAACTGCGGTTTAAATCATTGCCTAAGAGTTGCCAGTCAATTTTAGCTGATTCTGGAGTTTTCGGTTTGTACTCACCAAACTCTTCACCCATCCAAACTAGAGGCACACCAACGGCTGTCATCAAAAGAGCTACGCCTAACTTTGCTCGCTTAAATGCTTCTTCGTCAAGGATACTGCGGTTTCCTAATTCCACCATTAAGCGATCGTGATCGTGATTTGTTAAATAATTCACGACATTTGTTGCACCTAAAAAGCCTTGACGTTTGCAGTCAATGACATCTTTGAGGCGTTCTATATCAAATGTGTCACCACAGATATGTTCTATGATGCAGTGATAGAAACTGTCATGCCAGCACCCATCCATTGGCCCATCTACATTGGTAATGCTGGGAGTTTCAGGAATATGTTCGGCAATGTTATAAAAAGGTTTAGCTCCGGCAGCGTTTTTTGCCTCTTGCACAATCCAGTGCATGAAGTCATAATTGGCAATTTGACGCGCTGCATCGTAGCGAATGCCATCAAGATGATATTCTTGAATCCAAAAACGAACTGTATCACCGATAAATCGGCGAGCAGGATAAGTCTCTAGATTCTCGTCATAGTGTTCATAATTAAATTCTGGCCCCCAGTTGTTATCTGGATCGCGGGGAGAGTGATGATACCAATAATCGTGGTCAATTTGTGTTAAAGGACTAGATGCTTCCGAGTGATTGTAAATACCATCAAGAATGATGCGAATTCCTCTGGCATGGCACTCATCAATGAGATTTTTTAATTCAGCTGTGGAGCCATAACTTGATTCAGTTGCAAAAAAATAGCGGGGATTGTAACCCCAACTGTAATCGCCAGGATATTCTTTAACTGGCATCAATTCAATAGCATTAATTCCTAATTCACATAAATAATCTAATTTTTCAATAACGTGCTTGTATTTTCCTCGTGCATAAGGGTCATCTTCACCACCAGAAAAATCCCCAACATGTAGTTCATAAATTACTAATTCATGGTCAGCGGGTAAGGGTTTGTCGTCATGTTTCCAAACATATGTATCGACTATTCTTTGCCCATCTTTGATTCTTGCTATACCGTTATCTTCTCCCCCATACTCATCAATATCAGTAGCATAGGGATCTGTAACATCAACCCATTGATCTGGTTCAAAAAACCACGATTTTGACTGTACACGAAATTTATATTTATATTCTCCGTCTTCTAATTCAACTGTTGTCCGGAAATAACCATCTTCTCCTTTTTCCATTGGTATTTCTTTCCAATCGGAAAAAGAACCTATTAAAGCTGCACCTTCATTATAGGGAGCAAATAATTTAAATTCTATTGGCTTTGGCATAGCAATATTTTGGTAGTAACATAGTGGCATAAGTATTTTCTTAATTTTCAAAAAAATAGCCAATCATTCTGTGGAAATAAATATTTAATAATTTCGTCTATCCACTGATATATTTTTTAATAAAAATAAAAAATTGAATATCTGAAGGTAGAGTGATCGTCATCCACTCAAGTTACATCTAAAGTATAAAAAATATCATTTTTGGTCAAATTTAAACAGTAAATACCCTCTTTCCCTGATTTCACCTATGTATATGGGTAGTTTTGATTAAAAAAGTAGCAGCGATCGCGATTGAGTAATTGGTAGGATAAATTTTAACAGGGAACGGTAAACAGGAAAACAACGGGTGTAATTAATTCTGTCTAAGTACTTAATTGATAGTTTGAGGTTAAATTAAGTTAAACAAAAGGTTTTCAAGAGATTGTAGAATACAAAACTACTTAATTTAACACTGATTGCAATATCAAAATATTACTGCTAGGATTTTTGGCAACACCATTAATTCTGTAAAAACACTTACACTCCCCTTAACCGCTCAAGGGGAGATTTTATATTCAGTAGGCGAGTGCTTGAAGCGATCGCTACATTGAATCAATATCGTCAGTATTTTGTTGCATATAGCTTAATAACCAATTAGCTGCCGTTGCCCTACGAGTTTGCCGAGGGCCAAATTCTCCTATTTTATAGCCTTTAAAACCCAGTTTTTCTTTTAGTAGTTGTTTGTTCTCTGGGGGAATAGAACGAGTCAACTTAACTGTAGCAGGGCGACTTTCAATAAAATCTGGTGGTTGTGGATATTCATCTCGCCACTCAGCAGACACCTGTTGATTGTCCCACTTTTGGGTTGTAGAGTCGTAGCGATAGCCCAGGCACTTCCACACCAATTGGTTCACTGTGGCATCATCAATTTCTTCTTTGAGAATTGCCCAAATGATTTCTGTGTTAAGTTGTGGCAAATTAGACATAAAAACAATAGGGAACAGGAAACAGGGGACAGGGAACAGTTATCAGTGAGCAGAAAAGGGAAACTGATAACTGATAACTGCTAGCGGCTAAACTAACTTGATACTGAATTAGCTGCCTCTGATGCCTTTGCTGCTGGTGCAGCACTACCCATGCGAATCTCAGAAGTAAAAGAAGCCATGCTAAAACCACCAAAGCGCTTCAGAACACTAACTCGCATCCGTAGATTGGGGCTAGCAAACCATAAGCGCTCTTCAGACCACATAGTTTCATATTCTGTAGTGAGTGTCAAAGCGCCGTCGCCACCCATTTTATAGCTGCCGGCAACTGGCATTTTTTCTGCGTAACCCATTTCTCGCAGCAACTTACCTTCATGGGGATTATCTTCATCAGGCACTGTTACTAATACTGTGGAACCAACGTGCTTTTGTTCATCCCATTCCATTGTGCCGTTCCAACTGACCCTAGCACCACAAGAAGCCCGATTAGGCTCGATTGCGTACTGTTCGCAGAGTTTAACAACTTCTGGATGATCTGCCGCCAGCATTTCAATTGTGATGTCTGACTTGCCAGATTCGGATTGTTTAAAAGCCAAGTGGTGACTAGTACGATGGGAAAACCATTTACCAGCACTTAACTGAAAAAATTCTTCAATATTATTCATGAATCAAATTACCTTGCGTCAAAATCCTTACGATCCCACTTAATTACAAGGTAGCAGGAGGAGTTGCTTTATAGATGGGTGATTCAAAGCTAATGGCTAATGGCTAATTCTTTAGCTATTAAACATCAGTCATTCGTGCTTCTTCAAGCCTTTTGAGACAAACCCTTGCTGCCTCAGCAACGTGTGGGTGTCCGTCTTTTTCGAGATATTTTAAAGCTGACAAACTTTTGGGTGTAGGTAGATGTCCCAAAGCTTCTGCTAGACGTTGCCGCACTAACCAATCTTCTGCTTGGGCAAAACGCAGTATCCGATCTACTGCATCGATATCTTTAATTTCTCCCAATGCAGCGATCGCTGCTTGTTGGATTACGACTTCCTCACTTTCTAATGCTTTGTAGAGAATTTCACGGGCGCGAGAGTCTTTAATATTACCCAAAGATACGGCAGCACTAAAGCGTACTAGCCAATCTGTATCTTCGTAAAAAGCTCGTGATAGTGGTTCAAAAGCTCTAATATCACCCAAGTAACCTAAAGCACCAGCCGCATCAGCGCGAATGCCATAATCCGGATCAGTTTCTAGAATTTTGACTAGAATAGGATAGCACTCTGGAGTTGGTTTCACTCCCAAGGCAAAGATTGCCATCGACCGTAATTGGAGAGAATCATCATCCAAAACCTTTTTAATCAAAGGTACGGCGTCTTCTGCTGGTACATCCCGCAAAGAAGCAAGGGCAACCATGCGATCACGTAAATTCGGACTTTCTAATTGAGCGGAAATTTCCTCTATGCTTGGAGTTGGCATCTGGTTTAATGCACTTTTGCTACTTACATCCATACAAGTATCATTACCGATCCAGCTATAGATTACTAGGAGGATAACCGCTCAAAATTTTCACATTAGGCAAAAGGATGGGGGACACGGAGAATCGTAAATCACGTTTTGCCACTCTGCCCACGCCAGTCGCCACCCTGACGGGAAGCCCTTCGGGTACTCTACGAGAAGCCGCCTTTCAGGCGTCTACGCAGTCACCTGCGCTCGTGTTACCCTCCCGCAGTGCTGGACTCACCGCCCACTCTCCAAGAAGCCAGGCTACGCCTGTCTACCGGGCGTCTACAAGTCGGCAAAGCCGCCCAACGCGCTGGCTCCCCTAGTCCCTAGTTTCTATTGCCTGTAACCTTGTAAAAAGCGATATATTTACGGTTATTACTAATCCTGATTTTTATTAATTAAGTTTATGGCTTCCGAAAAGGGTAAATCTTCAAGCGATCACTTTGTCTACCGAGAATTTGGGCAAGACAACTCAGCAGCCTTAGAAAGAGCAATTCAAGAACTACCCCCCCAGAAACAAAACTTACGCGTACAAGCTACTCGTGCTGGACGTAAAGGTAAAACTGTAACTGTGATTAACGGTTTTCAGACCAAGTCAGAAACCTTACAAGCCTTATTAAAGCAGTTAAAAACACAATGTGGAACAGGTGGTACTGTTAAAGACAATGAAATTGAAATTCAAGGCGATCACAAGCAGAAAATACTGGAAATTTTGACTAAACTGGGTTACAAAGCCAAAATTAGTGGCGGGTAAAGAGGACAAGGGGAGGGGGAGACAAGGAGACAAAAAAGCAGAGGAGAACAACCAACTACTAACTCTTAGCCCCTAATCCCTATTAATCGCAAACATAGCTTGTACATCTTTTAAGGGTAAGTGCCAAAGTAACTCCGGTTGCCAACTATCTGGATCGAAGTGGGAGTTAAAACCGCGTTGGTAGGCTTGCCACAGTCTTTGCCAATTAAACTTTTGTTGCTTGTCTACTTGTCTGTGAATCATTCGCAACAACCCTAATCCCAGCAACAGGTTAGCTAATCTAAATTTTGCTCCCAGTAAAAACGCTTGTACTTCTGCTTCACCAATGGGATCTGTACCATAACCTGTGAGGATATGAACACCATCGTGAAGTTGCTTGCGACGAGGGCCTGTAGTAAAGGGTGCTATATTATTTTCATCTAGAAAGTCTGCCCAAGTCCTGCCAAAACTACCAACAGGTAAGGAGCGCAATTTTTCTATACGCACCACTTGAGGAACATTTAGACCTTTTTTTTCAGTTATGCGATCAACTAAATCTAAAAACCTTTGAATGCGAGGAGCAGAATCAAAAGAAGCGCTCAGTGGCTGAATCATAATCTATGAACGGAGGAATAAGGTGGGCAAGCAGCCCACCATAGTGCTAGCTAAAGTAGATTAGCGTGGTTTTGGCTGTGGTTGTTGTGGTTGCTGACGCTGCAAATTATTCTGGTATTCTTGTATTTTTTTCTTTTGATCAGCAGTTAAAACAGCTTCCATCCGCTGTTGCGACGACATCATGATTTTCCGCAACTCAGTTTGCTGCTGTGGGGTAAATTGTAGAGCAGCAAATGCCTGTTGCGGAGGTGTACCTTGATTCATCGCAGTTTGAATTTGACTACGTTGCTCTTTGGTTAGAACATTTTCAATTTGTTTGCGAACATCGGCACGAATTTTTTTAATTTGATCTTGTTGTTGAGCCGATAACTGTAAACGCAGTGGTTGCTGTTGCTGTTGTTGTATCTGTTGCTGTGGTGGTTGGTTTGTTTGTGCTTGAGTTGGGCGTAGGGGGACTGCTGTTAGACTTAGGGCGATAGCTCCGGCTATCAGTGTCAAGTTTTTGAGCTTCATTTATTGCCTCGCGGATTTCTCCCGTTTAATTTCACCATTATAGAAACTGATTACCCAATACCATGACCGGGAAATTTACGAATGTGTTTCTGTAGTGCGATGATAAGGTTTTTGTTGCCTACACTGGTTGATTAAGCAGATTTATTGCTTTGTTTACGATTGGAATTACGGTTTACTTGGATGCTATCCAGATAACCGCAATATAATCCTCTAGATTTTTGTATGTTCAGAATTACAAATTATTATGAATAGTAATTTTAATATTTCTCATACTACACATGCTACTAAATCGTATCATTGATTACATAAAAGTAGTCTAAAAAATTATCCATGACATTAAGCAAGGAAAAGGTTAAAGGTTAAAGGGGAAGGAATTTAACTAAAATGTACTCTCTTACCCTTTATCCTTTACCTAATTATCTGCAAGAAGCTTTAAGATTTGGAACGGATACTACTCAATACAGATATCCATTCCAATTAGATTTTTTCAATCATTTTAAGAACCCTTGGCGTGAAGCGATTAGGGATTGGAATTATTATTTTGTTGACGGCGCGATCGCATATTTTGCCTATTTTGCCGGAACTCCTCTAATCTCTGCCTTTGCTCAGAAGTCAGGATAGCTTCCATCTTAGATTTCTGTGTCTGCATGATTTGCCGCATCTGGTTTTTCTGTGCATCAGTAAGATTTAGATTCTGCCATACTTGACGCTTCCCTTGACGATTTTGTCTGGCAGTTTGTAACTGCTCTCGTTGTTATGAGGTGAGAATTCCTTCTATTTGAGCTTGAGTCTCGCGGCGAATTTCTGCCATTTGAGCTTTTTGTGCATCTGTTAATTCTAAGCGATTAAATTTGCCCTCACCTTTGCGTGGAACTTGTGTTGGGGTTTGTGCTATTTGCATGGATGAGGAGGAAATTGTTTCTGCTTTGACTGCAAAAGGTATGGCAGTTAAACTCAAGGCAAAAGTACCGACAATCAGTGATAATTTTTTAAGTTGCATTTAGGTTCCCCTGTGTTTTTAATTCCTCCTCTACATCCTAGAGATAGATGCATACTATGCACATGAGTATAAAGTCATGTATGCATCTATGACTGAAGTCATGTTTTTAATGTGAGACTTGTAAACGGTTTTAAGCTTAGTTTAAATTTAGAATTTAAGCAGTGAGAAATCTTAAAATAAGTGTAGTTTGCAAGCATAAATAATTTAATAGGCAGGTATATTTCTGTGAGTCGTCCTATTTCAATTTTTAATCATCCCTTTCGTTTTTTACTTTATTTAGAGTGGATATTACTGAGTTTTGCTGCTTTGAGCGCTTTAATACCGCCTCCTTTTCGGCGTTTACCTACCAGATTCACCGAACTCACAATTTGTTCTCTAATTATTTTTGGTTTAATGGGCTTAAGACTGCCCCAAAGAAATCAAACTTTTAAAATTATTTATACAGGACTAGAAATATTTTTAATAGTTATTACTAGTTTTTTCGGTGGAATTACATCTAGAATTTTTCCATTTTTATACTTGATTTTAGTTACTAGAAGTTGCTTGATTTTCCAAATCAAAGGTCGTTTGGTAGTTACTGCTTTATCTTTTATTTTTTTCTTGTTGGCATTAAGACGAAGATTTGACCGCATCCCCTCATCACCAACTGAACAAGAACGATTTTTATTTTTCAGTTTTAATTTCGCGGTCATGTTCGGATTATCTTTAATATTTGTATTGCTATTAATGAATACTGTCTTATCTGAACGAAAAAGTCGAGAAGAACTAGCAATTGCTAATGATAAACTTCGTCAGTATGCTTTGCGAATCGAAAGCCAGGCTACTTTAGAAGAACGTAATCGCATTGCTCGTGAAATCCATGACTCGTTGGGACATTCTCTCACAGCTTTAAATCTGCAACTAGAAACGGCTTTAAAACTTTGGCAATCCCAACCAGAAAAAGCTCAAACTTTTCTAACAAGAGCAAAAGAACTCGGTTCCAAGTCGCTACAAGATGTACGGCACTCTGTTTCTGCTATGCGTTCTCATCCTTTGCAAGAACAATCTCTAGAGCAGGCAATAGCAGGACTTGCAGAAAATATGCAGCGTGCGATTGGAGTTTCTCCAATATGTAAAATTGACTTGGTTTCCCTAATCTCTTCTGAGATTACCACTCCTATTTACCGAATTATTCAAGAGTCTTTCACAAATATTTGCAAACATTCTCAAGCAACAGAAGTTACACTGGAACTAACAACGACAAATACAAATTTATACTTGATTATCAAAGATAATGGCAAAGGTTTTGATTTAGGACAAAATACAACTGGTTTTGGACTAAAAAGTATGCGCGATCGCACGTTAGCATTAGGAGGAAAATTTCATATCAATAGTACTCCTGAAAATGGTTGCCAAATTATAGTTGAGATTCCTTTAATGAGCAGAAGCAATGATAAAAGTACTGCTAGTAGATGATCAACATTTAATTCGTCAGGGATTAAAAACTTTACTAGAACTTGAAGCAGATTTAGAAATCGTTGGGGAAACAGAAAATGGTGAAAGTGCTTTGAAGTTAATCGCAGAATTACATCCAGATGTAGTATTGATGGATATTAGAATGCCTGTTATGGATGGAGTGGCAACAACACGGGAAATTCACAGACTTTTTTCTGGTATCAAAGTTTTAGTATTAACTACTTTTGATGATGATGAATATGTCACAGCAGCCTTACAAAATGGAGCAATGGGCTATTTGCTTAAAGACACTCCTTCAGAAGAGTTAGCTTTTGCAATCCGTGCTGTTTATAAAGGATATACTCAATTAGGCCCAGGAATAGTAAAAAAGCTTTTGACTCACTTTTCATCAAATGGAGTCATTAACTCACCACCTCCACCTAGATTGGCTGAACTTACTCCCAGAGAAAAAGAAGTTTTACAGTTAATTGCTGTCGGTGCTACGAATAAAGAAATAGCTCAACAACTTTATATTTCTGAAGGAACCGTCAAAAATCATGTGACGAATATTTTGAATCGTTTAAATTTACGCGATCGCACCCAAGCAGCAATTTTTGCTAATTCGTTTTTATCTTATTTAGAAAACTCTAATTAAACTTAGCTGTTGACTAATTTTGCCTCAGGGTAGACATAACTTGTAGAGTAACATCCTTACCACCTCTCAAATTAATAAAAATAGACTGGATTGTGTAGATGATACCCCACGGTATTCCCCACCAACCTAACAATAGTGAAATTAATGTATATTTAATACTTTTTATAAAAGCTAATTCCCTATATTTAATAAAGTAAATATTAGAACTCCGTTTAAAAGTCAAAATAACTATAGAGAAACAATAAAGAAAAACAACAAATTTAGCTCCTTTAGATAGCTCTTGATAAACTTCTTCTATGCTCATTTCTTCTAAGCCAATTATTTTTGTCATTTCCCTTTCGCTTTTTTACACCTACTCAAATAACTTTAAACACTCTTCTCTTAAAACTCCTTTGACAACCTCAATTTTTTGAAAGGATTTAGCAATTAATTCCTCGCAAGATATATTAATCTGAGATTGATTAACTGAAATTAAATCCTCAATTGAAGCACCATAAACTATTTCTGATATCCCTGCCCAAATGCAAGCAGTTGCGCACATCGGACATGGCTCACCAGTTGTATATATTGTGTAACCCTCTAAGTTAGGAGTTTTCACTTTACTTGTCAAACTTCTAATCGCATTTATTTCTGCATGAGCTGAAGGATCACTGTCTCTTTTGACAGTATTATATGCTACAGCAACTACTATATCATCTTTGCTGATCACCGCACCATAAGGAGCATCTCCTTTTTTGGCTTCTTCTAAAGCCAAGCGCATAAAATCTTCTGGAGTCATCAGATAATAAAGATTGAAAGTGTATAAGTATTAAGATTATTGTATTTTAAATCTAATCTCTGCGAATGCATTGAAAAAATAACAGGTATTAAATATGCTACTTCTCAGGGAAAAAACGGCATTTTACTTAAAAGATTTAGAAACACCAGTAGGTAAAACGATTAATTTAGCGATTGCGGGGTTAGTTTTACTGTCATCAATAATTTTTGTGGCTGAAACATATCAGATTCCTGATACTGTCAGATTTAACTTAAATACAATAGATACTATAATTTTGATTATTTTTGCACTAGAATATCTTCTCAGATTATGGAGTTCAGATAACAAAATAAAATATATATTTAGTTTTTATGCCCTTATAGACTTAATGGCAATTGTGCCATATTTCCTTGGAGTAATTGATATTAGCTTCATTCGTTTATTACGTTGGTTTAGAATTTTGCGTTTGCTTAGGTTTATCGATAGAAAATTTTTGTTCGGCATCAGCAGTGATGATGGAGTAATTTTTGCCAGGATACTATTTACTTTATTTGCAATTATCTTTGTATATTCTGGCTTGATTTATCAAGTCGAACATCCAGTCAATCCAAAAGTTTTTGTTACTTTTTTGGATGCTTTTTATTTTTCAATTGTAACAATGACAACAGTAGGATTTGGCGATGTTACTCCTGTTTCAGAATTAGGACGACTACTAACAGTTTTAATGATTTTGACAGGTATTGCTTTAATTCCTTGGCAAGTAGGTGATTTGATTAAGCGCTTAGTCAAGACTGCTAATCAGGTAGAAACTGTCTGCCTTGGATGCGGTTTGGCTTTCCACGATGTAGACGCCAAATTTTGCAAGATTTGCGGGACAAAGTTGAATTAGAAATGGACTGAGTGACAAAAATACCATTTCCTGGTAATAATCCTTTATGACTTTAGCGAGAGATACTGTCTGCTGATTGAGTGTATGTTGGATAACAAAAGCCAGAAATCATCTACCCGTAAAATGCACTCACTTCGTTTTCTTCTCTATTTACTGGCTATTACCTTTATAAGTGTTAGTTGTAATTTTATACTTCGTGCAACGGCACAGTCAGAAGATAACTTACCAAATGTTCAAACATCTACAACAAAGGTTCAGGAATTTAAGGCTTCAGAAGTCGTTCCTCCTAGCGTTAAATTTCCTGAGAACACATTTCCTCAAGTTAAATTTTCAGAAATTGGATGTGAGCAAATTTACGTCCAAGAAAATAAATATTTAACAATTATTACCCTGCCAGCGGATCTTGTGTTTGACTCTGACGAAGATAAAATTCGTCCAGAAGCAGAAAAAGCACTGCGTCAAGTTAGTCAAGCAATAACTAATCGCTATCCAGACACTTGGTTACAAATTTTAGGGCATACTGACTCTGTAGTCGGTAAAATCGATAATCTTAAGTTATCAGAACAGCGTGTCACAACCTTACAACGGTGGTTAAGTGAAAAAGGTGGTGTCAAAATTTCTTTAATGACAAAGGAGGGTTACGGCGAAACTCAGCCAGTTGCACCCAATACCAATTCTGATGGTTCCGATAACCCAAAAGGAAGGCAAAAGAACCGTCGGATAGAAATTGTGGTTCAGAAGCAAGCAAATCAGGTTTAACTGCAACAAGAGACTAGGAGCACTTAGGTTAGGAGCTTTCGTTATGAGATGAATCACACGCGTGACTGCCTTAGCTGCTAAAACGACGGAAAAAAGCTAAATAGCAGAAATTTTTCACTAATTTAAGGAATCCTTTGCTAGTAAATAGGAGTGTTAGCGGTAGGATGTCTATGTCTTTTTGACAGTATAAATATGCCTGACACTATTTACGTGAATCCGGTAGTTGGCAATGATACCGCTAATGCTAGCCAACAAACACCTTTAAAAACTATTACGCAAGCTCTTAATAAAGCTACATCCGGTACGCAGATTCAACTAGCAGATGGTACTTACAATGTTGCTAACGGTGAAGCATTTCCTTTATCAGTTCCCAGTGGAGTCTCCATCATTGGTAATGAAGTAAATAAGGGTAGCAGTATATTAATTGAAGGCAGCGGCGAATACCTCAGCCGTACTTTCGCCCGGCAAAATGTCACATTTGTGCTTGCAAACGCTTCCCAACTCCGGGGAGTAACTGTAACAAATTCATCTATCCGTGGTAGTGGCGTCTGGATAGAATCAACTAGTCCTACAGTTGCAAATTGTACTTTTAGGCAGTGCAAGCGAGAAGGAGTTTTTGTGACTGGTGAAGCCAATCCAGTTATCCGTGATAATCAGTTTACGGAAAACGTTGCCAATGGCATGGCGATCGCCAAAAATGCCCAAGGTGATATTAGAGGTAATACTTGCTTCAACACAGGTTTTGGTATTGCTATAAGTGATAGTGCTTCCCCGAAACTTACAGACAACAAAATTTACGAAAACCGTTCTGGAATTGTCATTTCTGGTGATGCTCGCCCGGTATTGCGCAATAATTTATGCGAAAAAAATATTCAAGACGGGTTGACAGTAATTGTAAATGCACTACCAGATATTGGCAGTACTAATAACCCAGGAGGTAATATCTTCCGCAATAATGGTCAATTTGATATTCAAAATGCTACTTCAAATAAGCTGGTTTCTGTTGGAAATCAAATAGATCCTGCCAAAGCTAAGGGTAGTATTGAATTTACTGATAATCAAGTTCCTACTCCCATTCCCACCCCTTCGCCAAATCCTACACCGACGCCGACACCAGAACCAATACCAGAACCAATCCTAACTCCTATACCCACACCTATACCAATACCCAGCGTTAGCAATCTAACTGATATTAAAGGTCATTGGGCTGCTACTTTTATTCAGGAACTAGTTAAATTAGATATTATTAAAGGTTTTCCCGATCGCACATTTAAACCCGATGCAACGATGACACGGGCACAATATGCGGCATTGCTTGTCAAAGCTTTCAATCCATCAGCCAAAAGGCAAACAATCAAATTCAAGGATGTAGCAGAAAGTTTTTGGGCATATAAAGTTATTGAAAAAGCATATCAAGGACAATTTCTCTCTGGTTATCCTGATAGCACTTTTCACCCCAACGAAAACATTCAACGTGTGCAAGTCATTGTTTCTCTAGTAAATGGATTGGGGCTAACTACTAGTGCTAACAAAGCCGTAAAACCTTACGACGATCAGGCAAAAATTCCTAACTATGCCAAGGATGAAGTAGTTACTGCCACTCAAAAACAGATAATTGTCAACTATCCGAAACTTAACCTACTCAACCCCACCCGCGAAGCTACACGCGCAGAGGTGGCAGCGATGGTGTATCAAGCATTAGTTGACGCTGGTCGTGTAGCGACGATAGATTCACCCTACATTGTGGCTGCTTAGTATTTAATTTTTGTTTAATTTTTGCTGGGTGGGCATCTTGCCTGCCCTATATGCGATCGCAAAGCAGAATAACATCAGCTACCTGTGTGGATAATCTCGACAAGTTACTATTTAAAATAAAGCAAAAAGAAGCATCCCTCTTAAGATAGATAATTTTTTGGGGACAATCCTTAAAGTTAACTACGAAGTTTTAAATCCTAAATTCACCAACTGTTTTATCACCAACATAATTTTTATAAATATCAAAAGCTCTAGTATAAAACAGCAAATAATCATACAATGAAATGTTAGTTGCTGGTCGTAGTAATTGTTACTTCATTGGCTTAGATTCACGGTTGTTAAGTGAGGTAGATTAAAAAGTTTAAGCTTGTCCTTTAACTTTTCGGTTTACCTTGTCAAAGAAACTTGGCGAACTATTAGGTATCAAAGAATAATGTTTAAACGTCGCACAATACTAGCTGGTCTAACTGTGCTTGGCTTAACATTGGCCGTTAGTACACAAGTCTACGGACAATCCACTAGCGGGCCAGAAGCTTGGGAGAATGTCTATAACGAGGCGGTTGCTGGGGCAACAACGACAATTACAGCTTCGATTTTAAACATAGTATTTAACCTGCTAACATTCCTTAACTTGGCAGGTTTTTGGGGCGGTTAACCCTCTATCTCATACTCAAACAGAGAAAGGGTCTAAATAGGACTTTTGCAATTTGATTTTTTGATAATTCTTGCGCCTGCGATCGCGATCGCCTGACTATATCTCTAACTCCAATGGCGCAGATTATTCCATAGCCAAATATTCCATAACCCGTGAGGAGTTTTCTTTCTATGTTCAAACCTCGCGCAATTTTTAGCGCCTTAGCTGCAATTATCCTAGCGCTTGTCATCGGTACACAGATATATAAACAACCTGCCGTTGCTTCTGCAGGGGTATGTAATCCAACTGTGGCTAACCTACCTATATGTCCAAGTGCAGCACCTTCAGAGACAGCTAGTTTCATCGATCCAACTGCAACAATCACCAATCCAACAAATATTAGCTTGGGCGAAAAAGTCTATGTTGCACCATTTGCCGAGTTAAACGCTAATACTGCCCCCATTAGCATTGCAGCAGATTCTAACGTCCAAGAGCAAGTGAAAATTACAGCTTCGGGAACGGGAGTGGAGATTGGCCCGCGAGTGATTATGGCACACATGGCTACCATCAAAGGTGCAGCCAAAATCGGTACTCAAGGCTCAACCGGGCCTTTTACCGACCCGATTACCAATACTCAGTTCAACAACGATATTCCAGAGACTTTTCTTGCCTTCAACTGTGAAATAGACGGTGCAACTATAGAAAGAAACACGGTAGTCAACTTTCTCTCGCGGGTTGGCCCTGGCGTTACCTTACCTGCTGGTAAAGTTGTCCTGCCAGGTAAAAACGTCACAACTAACTTAGAAGCTACTAGCGGTACTTTGGGAAAGGTGGCAAACCTGACACAAGCCGACGTTGCATTGATGGAAGGCGTCATTGAAGTCAATCAGGCATTTGCCAAAGGTTACACAGAATTGGCCAGAGCAGACTTGTCAAACGTAAGAGGGATAAATTACGCTCCAGTCACATCTTTTAACTCCGGAGGTCTGCCACAGATAGGTGGGAATGTCACTCGCGATCCAAACTTTCGTAATCGCATCATCGGCAATATCATTCTGCAAGATTCTTTAGCAACGCTCTCCAACAAAATAGGTAATAGAATTTCGCTGCGTGCTGATGAGGGTCAACCTTTTAATGTCGGGACAATTGCTGGTATGGCAAATGATGTTGTCTTTCACGCTTTAGCAACAACTAGCTTGACTCTTGGTAATAATATTGGCTATGGGCCTCGTGTTCTAATTCATGGTGGTAGACAAGTTGTCAATGGTGTTGCTAATGGCCCTGAAACCAGAATAGATGATTCCGTAGGGCTAGGGCCGAACTCTGTCATATTCCGCTCAGTCATTGGCAGCAGATCGGCAGTTGGGCAAAAAAGCGCAGTCTTCAATTCCACACTGGCTCCCAGAACGGCGATCGGTTCTCGAACAATCTATGCCGACAACGGCAACATCATTTTACCTGTGGAGTGGTAAGCAATTAACTTTTGCATAAATTATGAATCTGAAAATCTTGTCGCTAGTGCAATTACAGTGCCTACGATTGATTGTGCTGTTCACTTTGATATTCGTACTGATACTAAGTGTTGATGACGGTTCATCTATAGCCGCACAGAAGGTTGGGCAACCAGGATTTATAGACCCCGTCAATACTGACATCACCTCCAATCAGCCTCAGGTAGTACAACCTTCAGTCACCGGACTTGTTTCTACATTGTCGGATGAGGTCGAGGAATTACCAGCACAGTTAATTCGCTGGTCAACTTACTGGCAACTTTGCTGGCAACCATATCCCGAAGCTAAAGAATACGAACTGCAAGCAGTGCTTATGCAAGGCAAGTCTCCTAAGTTGCAACGTCAAAGCGATCGCTGCTTTCGTATACAAGCTGCATCTAATGAAAACCAAAAATCACAAGGATTACTCAACCGCGAACTAATCTTGTTGATGCATAAGATTCAGCTTGGTTATCGAGTGCGAGCTGTCTTAGATCACAACCGCGTCAGTGAATGGTCTCAGGTAATGGCAGTCGGTGCAACTACTGTTTCTGAATCGAATGGTACTAAGATAAGTGCAAATCCCTGATATTACTGACTTTAGAATGTAGGGTTTAGGAAATTAAAAACAAGACAGTTCTGTTTCTTTTGTCACAAGTTGAGGCTCTTTGGCAGTGATTGTCAAAGAGCTTTTATAATAAGCTTGAAAGCAGCCGATAGGCGACGCACCACCCGCTATGAATGTGGAGTTTGGAGGGCGTTTGAAGAGCGATCGCCGGGCGAAAGCTTATCCATAATCAAGGAATTTTAAGAATCAGCTTGCAACCAATTCTCTACGCTAATACCATCAACTCTCTGCATATCAGAATCATTGGAAACAAGAATCAAGCCGCGTGTAATTGCCGTTGCTGCTATCAAAATATCTGCATCTTCTAAAGATATACCTCTCTTTTTTAAAGAAACTTGAATTTCACACGCTTTCTCTATCATTTCTATATCATCTAAAAATAAAACTCCATATTTTCTGATAAACTGGTTAAATTCAGCTAGCTGCCTCGTTGCATTTACAGCTAATAGTCCTCCTTTAACTTCATAATACGTGATACAACTGATAAATACTTCTTCGCCCCGAATATTAGCCTCCCGTAATTTGTTATCTACTGTGATATTTCGCTTCAAAATATAACTAACTATATTAGTATCTAGAAGATAAGTCACACTCTCTATTTCCCTTCTACCGCAGCATCAAAAATTGCTAACTGTTCGGGCGTTAAATCATTTAACGTTCCCGAAACAGCCTCTAATACAAGAATCTTATCAATTCTGCGTGTTAATTGGTTATCAGGAATCGCCCTGATTTCTTCTGGAGACAACTCGCCAAACAGGTTTACCAACATTTCTATCATTTCCTGTTTGTCTAATTTCACCTGGTACAGACTATTAGTTTGAAACAACTTTTCTACAATTGGCGATATGCGGTTAATAAGTTCTTGATTGTAACTAGTAACTTCTTGCATAACTTTTCCTCAGCTTTTAATATATTGCCCCAATTATAAATAATTTCCTAAACCCTTTACGTTAACCTCAACACTCGTCTGCGTTGTACAAAATTATTTTCGCGTTAGCTTCATAAGCTTCTGTAGATAAGAGCGCAATTGCTATTGACTTGAGTGAGGCTTCTTGTTTGCTGACTAGTAGATTAAGATTTAGTTAATTCTGTTAAAAACAGGTAATTTTAATCTTAAGCTTCAATTAATTTTACTAAAATGAGGTGAATTTCATCTCAACTTCAAGCCATGTTGCAGAAAAGCATTCACGCGATCGGGCGCTACATTCCCATTCTGCAATGGTTGTCCAACTATCGACTGTCTTGGCTGTGTCAAGATTTTATGGCTGGGTTAACAGTCTGGGCGGTGATGGTTCCCACTGCACTTGCCTATACAGGAATTGCTGGCGTTCCCGCTGCTGTCGGGTTGTACACTGTACCGCTGAGTCTCCTAGCCTATGCCCTTTTTGGTACCTCTAGTGCCTTAGTTGTCGGCCCGGATTCAGCAACCGCCTTGCTGTCAGCTCATACTATAGTAATGTTTGCTACTCCAGACTCGTCAGAGTACCTTGCCCTAACATCTTTACTTGCCTTTTTGGTAAGTCTACTTTTGATTGGATTCGGACTGCTACGTATGGGATGGGTAGCTAATTTCATTTCCCAGCCAGTCATGCAGGGGTTTGTCCAAGGGCTAGCAATTGTGACGTTAATGACGCAATTACCCAAGCTGTTCGGAGTGAAACAAGTTGACGGCAACTTTTTTGAGAGATTGGGGACACTGTTGTCAGAGTTGCCTCATACCCACCTCACAACCTTAGTAATGGGGTTGGCTAGCTTGTTACTTTTGTTTGCTTTCAGTCAGTGGTTCCCTCGATTGCCAGCGGCTTTCCTTACAATTTTAATAGCTGTCTTAGCGGTTTCCCTGTTCGGTTTGCAACACAGTGGTATTGCCCTTGTTGGCAACATCAAAGCAGGATTGCCTCCCATCGGACTGCCAAAGATGAATTGGCAACACCTCAGCTTGCTTTTGCAAGGAGCCTTAGCGATCGCGCTCCTAGATTATACGGAGTCTCTGGCAGCGGCTGAAACGGCAGCCCAAAGGACAGGCGGGTATATTGATCACAACCAAGAAGCGATCGCTTTAGGAATGGCTAATTTAGGAGCAAGTGTGAGTTCTGGCTTTGTGGTAGCTGGCAGCCTTTCGCAATCAGCAGTCAGTATGGTGGCTGGTGGTAAGACTCAGATGGCATCAATTTTTCAAGCCGCTTTGGTGCTGCTGACTTTACTGTTTTTGATGCCTTTATTCAGTAACCTTCCTTTGGCTGTACTGGGTGCGATCGTGGTTAAGGCAATGCTTACCATGCTTAATCCAATTTACTTCAAGCAACTATGGAGCATTGATCGCACAGAATTTTGTCTGGCATTAGCCGCCTGCGTGGGCGAACTTGTTTTCGGAATCTTACCAGGTATCGGTTTGGGAGTACTCTTATCACTCATCGTGCTAATTTATCACACTAGCCATCCACAGACAGCAGTTCTCGGCAAGCTTCCCAATCAATCGGGAACTTATCGAGACATTGTCTTGCACCGGGAGGCGCTAACTGTACCGGGGCTATTGATTTATCGCTTTGATGCAATATTATTCTTTGCCAATGCCAGCTTTTTTGCTCAAGATCTCAAACGCCGAATCAAGAACTCCAAACAGCCAGTACAGGAAGTACTGGTAGACGCACAGACGATTAACTCAGTCGATCTAACAGCAGCGCAGATGTTAGTCAAATTACACGCTCAATTAAAAGCACAGAATATCTCTCTGTCTTTAGCTGGTGTGAAAGATCCTGTATGGGACATGATGCGTTGGACAGGAGTGGAAAAAGCGATCAGCCGAGAAAACTTTTTTGAGTCCATTACTGAAGGAGTAAACGCCTTTCTCAAGCAACAAACAATAACCGAAAAGTCCAGTGAAAAAGCTTAGAAGCAAACTCTACCGTTTCGTATGGAATATACATGATGGCAAGAGGGCTGTCTTGTGTGGCAGCTTCGGTGTTTTGACTGCCATTTTAGTTCGACGCTTAGGCTGGGAAATAGCCAGTATTCTCGGTTGGATATGCTGGGTAGGCAGTTATCTATTGCTACTTGGCATTGTTATTGTCAGTGCTGACGGGCCAAAAACTCAACAACGGGTTTCCAGAGATAACCCAAATACGCTCTTGTTACTTATTTTACTAATAGTAACTATCTTTATAAGTAACATTTTTGTGGGCATTATTCTCACATCTGTAGGCAATCGTACTCAAGGTCACACCCAAATTCTGATTGTACTTAGCGCGATCGCTGTACTTTTGTCTTGGTGTTTGTTGCACACTTCTTTTGGACAGCAATATGCGCGGATTTACTATGACGTAGTAGATGATAGCGGACGAACATTTTCCAGCAAGCTGCGTAGGGGATTAGCTTTTCCAGGAACAGATCAGCCAGCCTATCTAGATTTTCTTTACGTATCTTTTACAATTGCCCTGACTTATGCAACCAGCGATGTTGATATTGAATCTGAATATCTACGGCGAATCGTTCTTGTCCACAGCTTGGTATCTTTCTTCTTCTACTCGATTATTTTAGGAAGTGTTCTTAACGCTATTGTCACTTCTTGAGTCAAGTAAATATTTGCAATAAAAAGTTAGAATTGTCAATTGGGATGATACTTCTGCAAGATTGACTTAACCAAATCTGTCAGCAATATGCTTTGAGAATTTTCTTGCTGATTTTTCACGAATTTGCTGCCGGGTTCTGGTAGCTGCGTATGGTCTGGTAGGGTTGTTTCAATGCCTCATGGTGTTTGTGCCGAGGTCATGCAAACCTGCTAGATGTGGAGGTTTACAAATAACATGGCATTTTTCCCAGTTGGCTGGGGGGTTTGGAGGGCGATAGCACTCAATTACTCAGATTTTTCTAATATATTTTTATATACTATTTTATAGTTCAAAATAAATATAAGGAATGCAAAGCAGTGGAACAGAAGAGAGCGAAAAAAGGTACTGTTCAAGCTGACATACTCAATCTACTTAAGAACAATCCTGGCCAAAAGTTTACTTTCAACGAAGTAGCACAGAAACTTGGGATAAGTCATGGTTCTACGAGTGGTACTCTCTCTGTTCTTTGGAAAAATGGTGTTATTAGTAAAACTAATGACCATCCGGCTAAATATTTCTATAATTCAGACATCACAGCTACTTCCCCAAATGAGAAGTTGGATAATAAATGCCAAAACTACCCAGAGAGTAGTGAAGAGCAAGAAAGATCCTATTCAGGCTTGAGTGACTTTGAAAACAAGATTAAACAAGAGATAGAAGAAATCGAGCAACGCTGCCAAGAACTTAAAAAAACACTAGAAATTCTAGAGATTCGTCGAGAGACGCTTAGGGGAACTTTAAAAATTTTAGATGAAACAATAAGACTAGAAAAAGAAAGGCTATAAAAAAATTAAATATAAAACTTTTAGTAAATATTCTATTTCTAAAGTATTATATGTTTTATAGTATAAAGAGATGTTTGAATCTATGTATCCTAAATTAAAAAAAGGTACTCTCCAATATAAGATAAAAGAATTTTTAGTCCAAAACAACGAACAAGGATGGACTTCAAAGGAAATTGCCATCAAATTAAATTCTAATTACGGTTCTGTGAGTGGCTCACTTTCCATGCTTGAAAAGAATGGCGAAGTAACAAAAGTAGTGGATTCTCCTGCTGCAAAGTATTTTTCTAACAATAAACCTAGCTCTAGATATAACTCTAATATTATAGAAATCGAGAAAATTATAGAAAGGCGAGAGATAATCAAGAAAAAAAGACACGAACTTACTAAAGAAGAAGAGAAATTAGCGAAGGAAGAAGAAAAACTAGCAATAGCCTTAGAAGTCTTAACTGAGCTTGTTGTTTAGCAAATTAGTCCCTCTTTTGTTACTTTCGTCAGAGAATAATCTAAAACCCTTATGTTTCAGGACTTTTATCAATTTAGGCGTAGGTTAGGTTTCTTTCCTCAAGCCAACGCTAAAAACCTCGATTCTGTTGGGTTTCACTTTGTACCCCTACGGGGAAGCAAGCTACAACCCAACCTACCTCTATTTTTCTCTCCCCATAGTGATTAAAGAGGGTTAGTGATGGAGTAGTGGGTGCAAGAGAACAAAGCAACCTAAACCTATACGTATCACTGCCGCATCTCTTCCACTAGAAACTTCTTGCATCTTCCCCTGCCTCCACCCATAAGTTTAATTTTGCCTAACCACTTATCACTCTGATAACTCATCATCTTTGCGTCCTTTGCGTCTTTGTGGTTCGTTAAATAAAAAAGGGCAGGCAAATTACCCGCCCTCAAAATAATTATTCTGTTGCTATTAACCCAACAATTTCTTAGCTTTAGCTAACACATTATCAACGCTAAAGCCGAATTTCTCCATACAGACACCACCAGGAGCCGAAGCACCAAAGCGATCAATACTAACAGTATCGCCTTCGGTACCTACGTACTTATGCCAGCCAAAGCTAGTGCCAGCTTCTACAGCCAAACGCTTGGTGACAGCTTTCGGCAATACAGACTCTCTATAAGCTGCCTCTTGGGCTTCAAACAAATCCCAAGAGGGTAGCGAGACAACACGGACTTTCTTGCCTTCGGCAGTGAGTTTCTCGGCTGCGGTTACACAGAGGCTTAATTCTGAACCAGTACCAATCAAGATCAAATCTGGCGTACCTTGACAATCCACTACAATGTATCCACCCTTTGTTACGCCCTCAATCGACGTACCTGCCAAGTTGGGGACATTTTGACGGGTGAACGCCAATAAGGTGGGAAAGTCTTGCTTTGCTCTTTCAATTGCCACTTTGTAAGCGCCAGAGGTTTCGTTGCCGTCTGCCGGGCGAATTACTGTGAGCTTCGGAATAGCTCGCAGGGAAGCCAGAGTTTCAATCGGTTGGTGTGTCGGCCCGTCTTCACCTTGTCCAATCGAGTCGTGAGTCATTACCCAAATCACGCCAGCGTTAGACAGGGCAGATAAGCGGATGGAAGCACGCATATAGTCTGTGAAGATCAGGAAGGTTGCGCCGTAGGGAATTAATCCCGAACCGTGCAGCGCTATGCCGTTGCAGATTGCGCCCATACCATGTTCCCGTACACCAAAGTGGATGTTCGGGTTTTGGTATTGCCCTTTTTGAAAGTCGCCCTTGCCCTTAAGTTCGGTAAGGTTGGAGTGAGTTAAGTCAGCCGAACCACCAATTAACTCAGGTAAAACACCTGCCAATTTATTGAGGCAGGTTTCCGAGTGTTTACGGGTGGCTACTCCTTTGTCTTCGGGGGTGTAGGTGGGTAGCACCTGATCCCAACCGTCAGCTAGCTTACCGCTAATGTAACGTTCAAATTCAGCCGCTTCTTCAGAATATTTGGCTTTATAGGCTTCAAAGGCTTGCTTCCATTCAGCTTCATAGCCTGCACCGCGCTCAACTGCCTTACGGGTATGGTTGAGAGCATCTTCTGGAACTACGAAAGGTTCATATGTCCACTCCAGGTTGTTGCGGGTAGCAGTTACTTCATCTGTTCCCAAAGCCGCACCGTGAACACCGGCTGTATTTGCTTTATTGGGAGAACCGTAACCGATGGTGGTTGTTACCTTGATCAGCGAAGGCTTATCAGTGACTGCTTTTGCTGCTTCAATTGCTTTGGCTATCCCATCTAAATCGGTATTGCCATCTTTTACGTGCAACACATGCCAACCATATGCTTCAAACCGTTTAGAAACATCTTCGGTAAAGGCAATATCCGTAGAACCGTCGATGGAAATGTGATTGTCGTCGTACAGGGCAATTAGCTTACCCAACCCCAAGTGTCCTGCCAAGGAACAGGCTTCACCGGATACACCTTCCATGTTGCAACCATCACCCAAAATTACATAGGTGTAGTGGTCAACAATTTTAGCTTCGGGTTTGTTGAACTTTGCGGCTAGATGTGCTTCAGCTATTGCTAAACCGACTCCGTTCGCAATTCCTTGCCCTAAGGGGCCTGTAGTAACTTCTACACCAGCAGTCATGAAGTTTTCTGGGTGTCCGGGGGTTTTGGATTCCCACTGACGAAATTGCTTAATGTCCTCAATGGTCACACTGTCGTAACCAAACAGGTAGAGCAGGGCATACTGCAACATTGAGCCATGCCCGGCAGACAGGACAAAGCGATCGCGGTTAAACCATTTAGGATTCTTGGGGTTAAACCGTAAAAAGCGATCCCAGAGTACAAATGCCATTGGTGCTCCGCCCATCGGCAGTCCTGGGTGACCAGACTTTGCCTTTTCTACGGCATCAATTGCCAAGAAGCGAATCGAGTTAATACAAAGTTCTTCAAGGGTTTGGGTTGCAACAGCCATAATCAGATTGTTGTTAACGACGGGTTAGCACTCTTTGAGCTTCTCCACTGTTGGGGATATTTTATTTCCCCAAGACAGTATCTTCATCATCCCATTGGTGCTTGTTGACAAACAAGCTGTAGTATCGAGGATTTTTGATTTGGGATTTTAGATTATCTTATGAAAAATCATCCTAAATATCAGTTGCTAAAGGGACTTACTTATGCAACCAAGCTGTCCTTCTAGCTACTTTTTACGCTATTTGCGATCTCCAGAGTTTTAGCATCAAATCCAAAATCATCAATTTCAAATCCTAGACGTACTTCTTAAAGACTAGCGTGACATTGTGACCGCCAAAACCAAAAGAATTGGATAATGCCACATCTAGACGTGCAGCCCGGCTCACATGAGGAACATAATCTAAATCGCACTCAGGATCGGGGTTTTCTAAGTTGATTGTTGGTGGAATGCGATCATTGGCGATCGCCATTACTGTTGCCACTGCTTCAATGCCACCAGATCCACCCAACAAGTGACCAGTCATAGATTTTGTGGAACTGATCGCCACTTTGTAGATATGCTCACCCAGAGCTTTTTTCATGGCAGCAGTTTCTGTGGTATCATTAGCCGGAGTGCTAGTGCCGTGAGCATTGATATAGTTTACCTGCTCTGGGGTTATGCCTGCATCTTTGAGTGCCAACCGTATAGCTCTGGTTGCTCCTTCTCCACCCGGTACAGGGGAGGTAATGTGGTAAGCGTCACAGGTCATCGCGTAGCCGACAATTTCCGCATAAATTCTCGCGCCACGACTCTTCGCGTGTTCTAATTCTTCGAGGATAAGAATGCCAGCGCCTTCACCCATGACAAATCCGTCACGGTCTTGATCAAATGGACGGCAAGCATGAGTGGGATCGTCATTGCGAAAAGAAAGGGCTTTGCACGCAGCAAATCCAGCCACAGACAACGGTGTGATTGCCGCCTCGGTGCCTCCACAAATCATTGCTTGAGCATATCCACCTTGAATCAAGCGGAAAGCGTCTCCGATCGCATTGGAACCAGCAGCACAGGCTGTGACAGCGCAAGAATTAGGGCCTTTCGCACCAGTATGAATTGCAGTTAACCCCGCCGCCATATTAGCAATCATCATGGGAATCATGAAAGGGCTACAGCGATCCGGGCCACGATTTAGGTAAATAGTTTGCTGGTCTTCCATTACCTTAATGCCACCAACGCCCGAACCGATCATGACACCCACTTGTTCTGCATTCAGGTCATTGATAACTAATCGTGCATCTGCTAAAGCTTGCTTTGCAGCCGAAACAGCAAATTGCGTAAATCGATCCATGCGCTTGGCTTCTTTACGTTCCAAGTAATCGTGCGGATCGTAGTTTTTTACCTCACCAGCAATGCGGCAATCATGGCGAGAAGCATCAAATAGGGTAATTTCGCCTATGCCATTACGCCCGCTTACCAATCCTTCCCAATACTCGGCTGGTGTATTACCAATTGGTGTAATCGCGCCAACACCAGTTACAACAACGCGTTTACGTATAAAATCAGTCATTTCTCAGTTACAGGTGGCTCTTCCTTGATGCAGGCAGGACAAAACAGGGATTCAGGGATTAGGGACTAAGGACTGGGGGCTAGGGACTAGGAAAGTATTTTCTCAATACCCAGTACCCAATACCCAATACCTAGTACCCAGTACCCAATACTAGGCGGATGCGGCAACTTTGTCGTTGATGTAATCAACTGCCTCTTGAACTGTTGTAATCTTTTCTGCGGCTTCATCGGGAATTTCGATATCAAATTCTTCTTCTAAAGCCATTACTAGTTCCACAGTATCCAAAGAATCAGCTCCCAAGTCATTGGCAAAGCTAGCTTGTGGCGTGACTTTATCAGCCTCAACACTCAGTTGTTCGGAGACGATTTTCTTAACCTTTTCAAAAATTTCCGCTTGGCTCATAGATTAAATTCCTCAATCTGTTGCTAAATCCGCTCTTTAATGGGGGACATGATTTTGAGCATATTTATCTTATCGGAAAGCGCGATCGCCCGTATACTACTAAAGAATTTTCTTTGAGAAAATCTTTCTGCTGTTTCTATTAGAAACAAAGCTACTGCTCAAGCGCTGGGGCAATAGAACACGCTAAGTGTCGCATCTACGGTTTAAACAGTTCTGTTTTGCAATTCTTACTAATTTTTTTTAAGAATATACACTCTACAATCAACTGTCTTGCAATCGTCACTAACAAGCGATGATAAAAAAGTTATCGTATAAGTCTATGACCTCATAATTATCAATTTCTATGCTATCCCATACTTTAAAGTACGCTTACTACCCTGGCTGTGTTGCTCAAGGAGCTTGCCGGGAACTTCATCAGTCAACTATTGCCCTAACTAAAGCATTGGGCATTGAACTCATTGAACTCAAAAAAGCAGCTTGTTGTGGTTCCGGCACGTTTAAAGAAGATTCTCAATTATTAGAAGATACTGTTAATGCTCGAAATATTGCTTTGGCAGAACAATTAAATTTACCTTTACTAACTCATTGCAGCACTTGCCAAGGTGTGATTGGTCATGTCGATGAACAATTAAAAGAATGCCAGAAAACAAACCCTGCTTATGTAAAACAGGTTAATAGCTTGCTGAAAAAAGAAGGCTGTTCGCCTTATCGAGGAACAGTTGAAGTAAAGCATATCCTTTATGCTCTAGTAAAAGATTATGGTTTAGAAGAAATTAAACGAAGAGTTACTCGTAAATTAACTGGGCTAAAGTGTGCTGCCTTTTACGGCTGTTATCTTCTCCGTGCTCAAAAATCTATGCCCTATGAAGATCCTTTTCAACCAGAGGGGATGGAAAATGTATTTCAGGCATTGGGAGCCACACCAATTTATTATAAAGGTCGTACACAATGTTGTGGTTGGCCTCTTTCTAGCTACGCTACCACTCAATCTTTTAAAATGGCGGGAATGCATATTCAAGAAGCTTTAGCAGCTGGTGCTGATTGTATAGTAACTCCTTGCCCTCTGTGTCACCTGAACCTAGATTCTCGCCAACCAGAGGTAGAAAAAGTGATTGGGCAGAAACTCGGTTTACCAGTGTTGCACTTACCCCAATTGATTGCTCTGGCAGTGGGAATTAGTCCAAAAGAATTGGGCTTAGAAAGACATATTGTTTCTACTAAACCTGTGTTGGAGAAATTGGGAATTTTGGTGAATAGATAGTAGATAGGTAGGAGTTAGTAGATAGTAGTTAGTAGCTATTAGGGACGGGTTTAACAAGAGCAATTGTCGATTTAAATCAGACATAATTGATAAAACCCAGATAAAATCCAATCGTACAGTAGTTAGTAGGTATGACTTTGACACCTCCCCACTAAACATCAACCACTAACCACTGTACGGGCGAGTTTAAAAGATAAATTATCGATAGTAGCCCAAAAATAATCAGCAAAACCTGCACACCAGTTGACGCCAGTTGCTACAACGCGCTTAACCCGCAAGGGCGCACGGCTCCGCAACGCGCTGGCTCTTATGCCGGGAAACCCTTGCTTTCGCTTATCCGCTCCGCGTCTACACCAGTCACCTGCGGCGGGAAATCCGTCCGCAGTGCTGGTTCACCACCGCACTGGCTGCCCTACTATCCACTAATCACTATCTACTAACCTTTCACTGTTGATTTAACTGTTCTTCTATTGTTGTTACCGTCACATCTGGAATCGAAAATTCGGTTTCGCTTTTTGGTGTTGGTGGTTGATTGAACAGTTCTTGTGTTGGCACGGTTAGATCTAAATTAGGAGATGTAATTTCTGCTTTTGGTGTCGCCGCTGCTGTTGGTGGCGGTGTGATGATTGACGAAGATGGAACTTCTGAATTTGATGGTTCGGGTGTTGGTGTAAAAGTTGGTATCGCTAGGCTTTCTGGGCTTGGAGACTCAAACAGTGGAGGAGATGTTGGTGTTGGAGTAGGTGTAGTTTCTACGGTTGGTGTTGGTATAGAAAGAGGCGTAGCTTCTGATGTCGATGTTGGTGTAGGTGAAGATGTTACTTTAGTGTTAGGTTGTTGGCTTCTGCCAGTAGTTGGTTTAGGGAATGTTAGTACCGGATCTATAATTGGTGTGTTTTCGGGTAAAGGTGACAGCGTTGCAGTAGGCACAGAAGTGGGTTGAGTAATTGCTGAAGGTGTCTGAGTTGCCCTGGAAGTGGGTTTAGCCTTAGGCACTGGGTTAATAGTTGCCTTTGGCTCACTGCTGGGTGATTTAGTAGGTAAAGGTGTAAAACGATGCCAATTAAACAAAATCAATAACCCGCCTGAAGCTAAAATTCCAGTGGCAATGATTTTTGTAGGTGAGAATAAAAAATTTGACTTTTTAGGCTTATATAAAGATGAAGTATTTTTCGTGACTATAGACATTCGAGTTAATGCTGGTGGCGAGGATGATAACTGCGGATTGGTATCCCTTCTCACCTGTTGATTGTGATTTAAATTTGTATCTGCACTACTATTTTGAAAATTTTGAGGTGGCAAAGTAGATACATTTGAGGAAAGAAAATCGAAATTATAGCGAGTTGCTGTTACTGCTATCTTTTCATTCAAAGATAATCTTATTTCTAGTGCTTTAGTGAGGTAATCTGCTGCGACGCTATTTTCCTCTAAACAAAGGGTACGAGTACCCAGCTGATGAAGTATCCAAGCTTCAGAGGCTCGATCTCCTCTAGCTTGAGATGCTTGCAATCCTTGCTGCAAAACTTGCTCCCATAAACTCCATTGCTTGTTTAAAGCGAGCGAGCCTTCTATTGCTTTTACCAAGCGCAATACATTTTGCCAACGATTGGCTTTAACTGCTACTTCTATTATTTGTACGATCGCATCAATTTCTGTACTTAATATTGTTGGTTGCTGATAATACTTTTGTGTCCAATCTATAAAGTAGGTAATAGCGCTTTCTGAGGCTGCTTTCAGCTTCCATGCTGGTGGTAAAACTTCTGCAATTATCTTATTTAGAGTGTAGCGATTTTCTTGTTGGCGAAGAAGATGAAGCCGACATAAACTCTCTAACATAGTAAGAGTTTTAGGCAGTTGTGTGATAGCTATAATTTGTTCGGCTGACAACCCTGCATCACCCATTACGGCTAATAAATCCAAAATGCTTCTTTGCCTGCCTGTGAGCGACTTTAGGATTTGTTGGATTAAATATTTTTCTGGCTTGGAAGTTGGCAGTTGGTTGACAATCTCGACAAGCGATCGCCCATCTTCCAGCATATAAGCGATCGCCAAGCGCAGATATATCGGATGCCCCTGCATAATTTTACACAATGATATTGCCGCAGGTCTTTCCTTAATCGTGAGTGAGCTTTGGAGTTCCTCTTCCACTAAAACTAAAGCATCTTGAATAGAGAGTTCAGAAAGCTCGATAGAACGTCCTTGTTTCTGAAGATGCTTTTTTGAGGAAGCGAAAACAAAGGTACATTTACTTAAAGCATTTCTTAATTCTGTTACTTCCTCTGCAGTGAGTTTATTCTCATTCAATACAATTAGCGCTTGTTTATTCTGAATTTGTTGTCGAATTTGTTTATTAGTAGGTTTATAAGGAATATCGCTTTGATAAAAAACTTCCCAAATCGATTGAAGTAAATCATCTACGTAAGGATGAATTGAAGATAAATATATAACACCGTCAGCAAAACTAGAGCTAACTTGTAATTCGTGAGCCAGATAAAGTAATAATTCTGTCTGAGCAAAACCTATAGGAGTGCAAAATTCTACTGATTGTCTAGATTGTAAAGCTGCGCTCGCTTCTTGAAGTAATTCTTGATACTCTAGTCGCTGCTTATATGGAGGATGTCGTATTAACGCTGGTGTAGAATTTTGTTGTAAAGTAGGCTGCTTTTGTGGAGTCGCTGTATTTGCGATCGCACCATAACTTGAGCCAACCTGGATAACGTACTTGCCAACTGCTAGCTTACCAATCATTTCTATCTGTATTTTTTCTATAAAATTGCCATGTGGTATAGATTTTTCTCTAGTCATGCAGTTAGTTTTTCCTTGATTGACCACAATTTTTTACGATAATTAATACCGATTTTACATTCATTTTTTAATCAATAAAATTTTTCGGTATTAAGTAGTCGAGCAAAATAAATTATCTAGTTAGGTAAGGGAACAGGATTGGGAGAACAGGGTAAGAATACAGCTATTTCACTGGTGTTGAAAAATAGCTAGATATTTATGCCTAAGCACTGATTACTCAAAGATTTTAATTAAGTAAGTCAAAAGTAGTTATCAATAAAAGTGTAAAAAAATAGACATAAAAAAGAGTGGATAATATCCACTCTCCTAGTATTATTTATGCTAATAGATTAATTTGTTACAAATTACATAATTTATGGTGTAATTTATCACCTACTTTCCTTTAGATATTTAAACCACTTGAACAGTTTCTGATCCGGGAAGTGACGTTTTACCATCTTCTAAATTAATCTTCACCACTCTCTTTTTAGCTTCTTCTGCCTTTGGTAGCGTTAAGTTCAAAATACCATTCTTAAACTCTGCTTGAACTTGATCATTCTTGATAGGAACAGGTAGAGGAATTGTGCGTTGGAAATTACCGTAGCGGAACTCTGAGCGGAGATATCCACGCTCTTGGGTTTTGCTTTCATGCCGAGTTTCGCCCGCAATAGATACAGATTCTCTTGCTACTTGAATGTCTAAATCTTTACCTTCTATACCTGGAATTTCGGCTCGCAAAATTAGATTATCCTCTGTATCTTCTAACTCGATTGCAGGTGTCCAAGTTGTCGTGTACTCACGGTTAACTCCAGCCAAGTCATCAAACATCTGATCCATTTGACGACGAATAGTTTCTATCTCTTGGAAAGGTTGCCAACGTATGAGTGCCATAACAGATTTAGCCTCCTTTGAGCAGTATTACAACTGAATCCAAGGTTACTTAAAATTTTTATCCGTACTCTAACGAGTTCTCAGGTTCTAATTTTTCTGGGCGTTTATTTAGTCGCCTTTATCTTTATATTGGCTGAAAATAGCAATTAAATTAGTGAGGAAAACCCTACCTGTCTTAGTCGTACTTTCCAGATACATCTTCAAACAAATAACATCACTAATCACTAGTCAAAAACGCAACTCATGAACATGGACTTATGAATCTAGAGCCACCTCATCCGAACTCATGACTAATGATTAATGACTAATGACCAATAACTAATTTCTTACTTTTGCCCGATTTGTCTCTGTAGTTGTTTCAAAGATTGATAAATATCTGGTAAGCGACTTAAAACAGCAGACACCTTCAGATATTGTTTGTGAGGTAGAGCGGGAGTTCCAGAGACAATTTCTCTGGGTGGAACATCACTGTGAATTCCGGCTTTTGCAGATGCGATCGCACCATCGCCAATTTTTACCTGATTGGCAATTCCTACTTGCCCAGCTAGAATCACACGATTTCCAATTTTGACGCCTCCTGCCATCCCAGATTGTCCTGCTAACGCACAACCAGCGCCAATTTGACAACCATGACCGATTTGTACCAAATTATCAATTACTGTATAGCGGCCTATCCGTGTTTCTCCGACAGCAGGACGGTCAACAGCGCTGTTACAGCCAATGACTACTCCATCTTCTAAGACAGTATAACCTGATTGTTCCATTTTTAGCCAACCCGTAGCAGTAGGCACAAAACCAAAGCCTTCAGCACCAATGACTGCGCCGCTATGAATTTCGCAGTCTGTGCCGATCAGAGTACGCTCGTGGATAGTACAGTTGGCGTGTAAGGTAGTGCGATCGCCAATCTTTGTATCGGGATAAATGACAACGTTAGGGTGAATGCATACTCCATTGCCAATTTCTACTCCTTGATGAATCACCACATGAGGACCAATGTAAACTTCGTTGCCAATTTTTGCTGTAGGATGAATTACCGCAGTAGAATGAATATCTGGAGCCGGACGCCAAGGTTGATAGAACAATTTCAGTACTTTAGCAAACAACAGTCTTGGCTCTAGAGTAGCGATCCAGGCAATATCACGTTCTTGTGCTTGTGCCTGCAATGTTTCATCTGGAGGCAAAATTAAAGCACTTGCGTTTGTCTTAGATACCATCGCAGAAAATTTTGTCCCTTCAATGTAGCTAAGGGTACCGCTTGTCGCCTCATCAACCGCTGCGAGTGCTGTTATTTCTGGATCATACTCTTTTTTGATACTAAGGCTATTAACGGCAGCAGCATCCCCAAGTTTTTCTAAAATTTCACTGAATTTCATTTTGGGTGAGAAGTCCTTTGTATTAGTTAGATGGTTATTGCTCTTGTTCAGGATGATGTTATCAGAGGTATTGTATAAATCTTCTCTACATCTATCTATTTCTCTAAAGAAAAATTACTACTAAACGCCAATTCCCTAAATCACGGCTACAAATTATTCTCCTTTGCTCCTCTTGCCACATTAATGATATGACAATATCTTTTGTAACTAAGTAATACCCAACAGTTTTAAAGTCCCTCTAAAGGTGAAGGACAGGCTATTCCTGTGGTAGAAGTTTGAAAAAATGACGCTAGTTACCTTTTCATAAGAAGCAACTAAAGCTTGATTTGCTAGAACATCTAATAGCAAGATGGATGATTCAACCTGAATCATCGTCAAAGTTTCTATCAGACTTAATTTTGAGAACATTACTTGTTCAAAATTTTCTGCAACTGCGTTTGAGAAGCACAAATCCAATCATTTATTTTCCAAAATTTAAACGGATAGGTATCAATGAATATTGTTTGTGACGTGAGGGCGATTACAAAGTTTGTTGGCAGCTTTGTAGGAGTTGCTGGTGTAAGTGCCTTGATCAGTTTTCCAGCACTAGCACAAGCTAACTTGAATTCTGGTAATTCCAACAGTCCTAATCAATTTATTCTTGTCCAAAGTACGCAAAGAAACGTACCTGCTCCTGCTAGTTCACCTGGTACCACTGATTCAGGTACTTCATTGAGCGCTCTAGATCGAGAATTTCTGACTAGGGCTGCACAAAGCGATCTAACTGAGATCCAGACAAGTCAACTGGCACTCCAACGTTCTCAAAACAAAGCTGTGAGAGATTATGCACAGCGCATGATTCAAGAGCACACAAACTCTAGCAAACAATTGACGCAAATAGCAAAGAACAAAAATGTAACATTGCCTAAAGATATCGGCCCAGACAACAAAGCTTTGTTGTCTAAACTGAGAAATGCCACTGGTAGTAATTTTGATCGTGCCTATATGCAGGGACAAGTGCAAGCTCATAAAAAAACGCTGGCTGAGTATCAAAATTACTTGAAAAAAGGACAAGATCAAGAGTTAAGAGCGTTTGCAAGTAAAATTGCACCTCTTGTTGCCGATCACTTACAGATGGCTCAGAAAATGGTAGCAGGACGATAACTATAGCAGTCTGGAATGTGGTTTAACACAGATATTAATGGGGCGAGGGTATAATACCTTACGCCCCTACTGTGTAAAGAAAACTAATTTTATTCCTTCAACAACAAATAATATAAACTTCCACTACTGCCTGTTATCCCAGCGCGATCGCCTGCTAGTTCACCAGTTCCCATAAAATAATCTACCCGTCCTGGCCCCTTAATAGCACTACCAGTATCTTGATCCAGGACGAAGCGACTGACTCGACGTAAAACCAGTTTGCCACGACTGGCAGGATAAGGAAATGAAGCGTTAATTATCGCTAGTGCTCCCGGTGGCATTAAAGATTTATCTGTGGCAATAGAACGATCTGGTGTCACGGGTACGCCAATACTTCCAGTAGCCGCGCTGCCACTGGTTTCTTTGAAAAAGACAAAACGTTCCCAACGGGGTAAATAATTATTTAACTCCTTCGGATATTGACGGAAGTACTGAATTACTTTGGGTAACGTCAAACCTTCTAAAGCTACTTTGCCATCTTTAGCCAATTCTCTGCCAATACTAGTCCAAGGGTAATCAGTGCCTCCTGCATAACCAACAGAGGTTCTGGTACCGTCAGTTAATTTAAGTTGAGCAGAACCTTGAATATGTACAAGATAAGCATCTAAACGATTGCGAAACCAAAATAACTCTAAACCACGTAAAGGACTTTTCTCTCCTAGTAAACCATCTTTTCCTTCTAAATCTAATCGTTTGGGGTGTGGTTTAGCCCATTGCTCAAAGTTTACCGGGAGTCTATAGAGAGGATACTTGTATGCCGAGGTGCGAGTGCGACTGGCAGTATATACAGGTTCGTAATAGGCGGTAAACTTTACAGTACCGTTGCCATCGTTGCCGACTGATTTGTAAAAGACGAACTCTCGACGTACAGCCGCCTGTAATTGTGCTGGAGATTTGGAGCTAACTACTAACTGACGAAAACGTTGCAAACTGCGACGAACACGAGCTAGAGAAATTTCTGGAATCGGATAATTCTGGTACGCTGTGATCGCCCCCTTTGTGTTTAGGAAACGCAAGCTATGATCGATAGCTGCTAATAGAGCTTTGCGATCGCCCTGTCTGCCCATTCCCTGCCAAATTTGTTCATCCCATCCCAAGCACAAGTGACTGGGTACACAATCTGTTCCTAGAGTGATCGGCTTGAGTGGCGGCGTTACTTCTGGAATGCTTGGTACTTGTAGTGGAACTTGTTCAGGATTTTTGGGTAATGGTAGACTAAGGGGTTGAGCCAAAGCAGAGTAAACAGGATTGACAAAGGAAATTCCCAGGCTCAAAGAAAGCACAGCAAGCGTTTTTCTCATCTTTTATGTAAATCTTTCCACACTAGAGCTAAATATCGGTTCTACCCGGATTGCCACAATCCGAGACGGACGCACTACCATATATTCACCCTGAATATTTTTGATCGGTACGTTAATAAAGTCGTTGGAATCAGACTTTGGTGTGAGTGCGCCGCTATACCACTTCTGAAAATCTTGAAATGTTGGAAAACGTACTTCTTCCCGATGTCCACTTTCCATCATCAGGTAAACTGCGTATTCATTCGGAGTTCTAGACATATTAGTTGCATTATTTAAAACACATCTAACCATTTTGCACTAACAACCGCTTGAATGGAAAGAGGATATAAAAACAGTCGGGAGTAGTTGTGTCGTTTTGAATTAATCACCCATAGCTGCTTTTTTACTCCTGTATATTACTTTCGCCAATGACGTTTGTTTTCCTACCTAGAGTTCCCTAGCTCAAGCAAGAGCAATAGAAATATGAATTTTTTAATTTCAACTGTTAACTTTAAATAGCAAAGTGAAAAGTTTCAAAACTTAATAATTAATGAAGTAAAACTGTATTGATAATTTTGGATTTTGCATAGCTATTTTTAGCTGTAATTAAAGCTATAAGTAAAATATAATCGCTATTTAATCAAGTTAATTAATTGGCTAAAGTAAAGTTTAGTTTCAAAGAAATTTATTTTCAGAGCAAAGGTGCTAACTTAATAATTGAAGCTAAAAAGCTTCCCTGGCAGATCGAACAGCTAGTTAAAAATAAGAAAGAGGTAAAACGCTGTTGAAAATATATCTGTCTCGTCACAAAATAGCAACACCCAACTCACAAGTTGATATTTCCTCATAGTGGAAAGAAGGGGGCGCTGTAACTGATAAAATCACTGAATATAAAGGTGATTTGCCCAGTACATCCCTGGCTAAGATTAACAAAAAGAGGAAATCACTCACCTTTTAGCAGCTTGGGTGTTGTTGTTTTATTTACAGCAAGCTTAGGTGTAAGCTAATACTAAGTGGAATAGCACGAGACAGTAAAAATAGCACCTTATGTCAATAATTGCTCTAAGAGCATGGTATCTTGAGAATTACGAGCCGATACCAGAGCTGGAAAAACGCCCGCCAGATATTCGTCTTAGTAAAAAAAGTCTGCTGAAATCAGGACTGAGAGCGGACTTTTTGGAAGACAGCGAAGAAATTAGGCAATCAATGTGGTTTGGGCGCTATCTAGAAGGGGAAAACATTGAATTTTATATAGAAGGCAGTGGAGGCTACGCAGTAGCAAATATTGACTTAATTAGTCATGAAATTTATTTTACTAAACAGTCGGTGTTGGCGCAGTTAGAGCCAACAATTTTTTTGTGTTCTCAAACAGAATATGCACAAGCAAGTGATGCTCTGCGTGAAGCAATACTGAGTAGTCTGGAAAAGTTGAATGTGCGATCGCGTTTGCCACTCAAATTATTAGAATCTTATCGCTCTAAAGATTCACCAACTAGAATCGGCAGCGCAATGATGCGAAAAATTCGTAGGAGTTTGTTGTTTATTGCCGACACCACACCCATTGCTAGTATTGAGGGCAAAGAAACTGCTCAACAAATTCCCAGTCCAAATGTCTGTGTAGAAATTGGCTATGCTATCCAAAGTAAGCGAACTGAGCAAATATTACTAGCACAAATGCAACGCCCCGATTTACTGGGACAATTTCCCTTTGACTTGCCACCAACTCAAATTTTACAATTTCAAGACACAAAGGAGCTAAATAAAATTTTGCCGCGAACAATAGAAACACAGCTAATGCGATTTAAATTGTTTGTTTAGGTTTTTGTCCATACAACAGTTGGTAGTTAGTTGGTAATAGTAATTATCTACTATTGTCTATCAATGATAGTGAGAATGTATTGATACAAGCCAGGTTTAGAAAGCGATTTGCAAGTCAAAATCTAAATTTTCAAATAATATAATTTCTCTGTTAACCAAAAAATATGCATAAAGATAGATTTCAAAATTCCTATTTTGTAAAATAAAATACGTTGGTGACTAAACCATGGTTATAAATAAATTTTAAAATTCACCGCGCTAGACAGATGCGGTTACATAACCTTCAATGATGCACGTCAACCGCTTGCGCCAACAAAGTTTAAATCAGATATCTTCACATTCTTTACTGATTGGAAAACTTGGAAGTGGGTTCGCTATTGTAGTTGGCAGCCTTGTCATGTTTGGCTGGTGGTTCAACTTAGAAGTGTTTAAGAACTGCTTCAATCTCAGTCAAGTAACCATGAAGGGAAATACAGCATTATGTTTTGTTTTGTTAGGTATATCGCTGTGGTTATCTATCAAAAGCAGGGAAGACAGCAACATAAGAGTAATTTCAGGGCAAATACACAAACACTCTTATAGTCTTTTGCTGGCAAGAGTATGTGCATTTACTGTTTTCACGATTGGTACGCTGATATTAACCCAATATTTATTTGGCTGGAATTTCGGTATCGATCAGCTGTTATTTCTAGAGGAAGAAAATCCTAGATTGACATTCCAACCAGGTCGGATGGGGTTAAATACAGCAGTAAACTTTATATTGATAAGTAAAGCTTTAGAACTTTTGGGGAAATCAAAAACTCATCGTAGTATTTGGTATGGACAGATTTTGGCTTTATTTACAGCCGTGATTTCCTTGCTAGCTTTAATTGGTTATGCCTACCAAGTAGAAGCTCTGTACGGCATACTTCCCCATGTAACATCAATGGCACTACACACAGCAGTAACATTTACAGTGCTTTGTGTGGGAATTTTGTGGTTACAACCACAGCAAGGGGTAATGCAGATCGTCACTAGTCAAACCTATAGTGGTTTGCTTGCACGTCGTTTGCTGCTGGCTGCGTTTGCAGTACCTTTAGCTACAGGATGGTTAATTCTGCAAGGACAACGGGCAAAACATTACGATACAGCGTTTGCTTTAGCACTGTTTGCGATTATTTCAATTGTAATTTTCGCGATTTTAATTTGGGAAACAGCTTCCTCTGTTCAACGTTTAGCTAACCAACGCGATCGCGTCAAGGAAGTATTAAAAACAAATTCTGAAAAACTGAGAAGATTGGTAGAAGCTAACGTTATTGGCATTTTGTACGGTGACATCTACGGTGGTATCCAGCAGGCAAACGACAAATTTCTGCAAATGATTGGGTATTCTCGCAAAGATTTAAAAGCAGGCAAAATCAGCTGGAAACAGATGACGCCACCAGAGTATTTGGATATCGATGCACAAAAAATAGCCGAAGCTCAAATAAATGGTGCTTGTACTCCCTACGAAAAAGAATATATTCGTCGCGATGGCAACCGAATCCCGGTTTTAGTCGGCTACACACTAGTGGGGAACAAACGAGAAGAGTCAGTTGCGTTTATCCTAGATTTAAGCGCACACAAGCAAGCACAAGCAGCGCTAATCCAAAGCGAAGAGCGATTTCGGTTGGCGGTTGATCACATGCCAGATGTTTTTGCCATTTATGATGCCCAACGGCGATTTCAGTTTGTCAATGCGGCGGCTTTGCAGCTATTTGGAAAGCTAAAGGAAGAAATAATTGGACGAAGGGATGAGGAAATTTTTCCTACTAAGGTAACAGAATCTTATCTTGGAACTTTGATTCAGGCAGTCGAAACACGCACCATCCAAACAACAGAAGCCAGAATTACTTTCCCCGAACGTGGTGTATTGACTACATCAATTAAATATGTGCCGATTTTAGATAACGAGGGAAAAATTTATCAAATTTTAGCTTTTGCTGAGGACATCACAATCCGCAAACAGGCAGAGGAAGTTCAAAAAAATCAACAAAAATGGCTAGAGGATGTACTTAACCTGATGCCGACACCACTACTTTTGATTGAACCTGGAACGGCACAGGTAACTTTTGCCAACAAAGCAGCAAATGAAGTAGCTGGAGGCAAATTTCCGATGGCAGATTCAGCTACAGATTATCATACTCTTTACTATTCAACAGACGCTAATGGCAATCCAATTCCCGACGAGCAAGCACCAGGAATCAGAGTGGCGCGTGGCGAACGCTTAGATGGTGTGGAGTTAGACTGGCATTCACCAGTAGGCATCCGCTCTTTGCTCATATATGCCGATACTTTGCCAGCTATGCACGGCCATTCGGCTACTTGTGTTTTAACATTTCAGGATATTACCAATCTCAAGCGAGTCGAAAAAGCCTTATCATTGGGCTATAAACGGCTCCATTTATTATTTAGTACAGCTAGCGATTTACTATCGAGCCAAGAACCACTCACGCTAATTGAAAGTTTATTCCGCAAGCTCTCAGAACAGATCGGGTTAGATGTTTACTTTAACTATTTAGTTGATGAAAACTCTCAGCTCATGCACCTAGCCTCTTGGTGCGGCATTGATGAAGAAAGTGCCAAAGAAATTGAATGCTTGAGGGTTGGAATGGGAATGTGCGGCACTGTTGCCCAACAGCGCCTTCCGATCGCCGTAGAAAATGTACAACAATCAACTGACACAAAGTCAGAATTCCTACGTGGTATTGGTGTTACGGCTTATTATGGTTACCCGTTGATGGCACAAGGGCGTTTATTGGGTACTTTGTGCTTTATCAGCCGCACTCGCTTGAAGTTTACCCAAAATGAAATGGGCATGATGCAAGCAGTTTGCGATCAGGTTGCGATCGCTATGGAACGTGCCAGTTTAATTTCTTCTTTACAGCAGCAAACGGAGCAGTTGCAAGAAGCAAACCGCATGAAAGATGAATTCTTGGCAATATTGTCTCACGAATTGCGATCGCCTCTCAATGCTATCCTTGGTTGGTCTCAACTTTTGCGTTCCCGCAGCAACCTCAACGAAACTCAAATTCACAAAGCACTGGAAACTATTGAGCGTAATGCAAGGGCGCAAACACAGTTAATAGATGATTTACTTGATATTTCGCGGATAATTAGAGGTAAGCTGCGTCTTAATGTTCGCACTTGCGATTTGATTAACATTATTGAAACTGCTTTAGATACTGTAAATTTAGCCGCTCAAACTAAAAATATTCAAATTCAGACGATACTCGATCCAACAGCAGCAGTAATTTCCGGTGATGCAGAACGCTTGCAGCAGGTAGTTTGGAATTTACTTTCCAATGCAATCAAATTCACACCCCCAGGTGGACGGGTAGAGGTAAAATTGTCAGGAGCTAGTGACTGGGAAATGCCCGATCCCCAATCTCCAATTACTAACTGTGCTCAAATAGCCGTCAAAGATACAGGTATCGGTATAAGTTCAGACTTTCTTCCTTACGTATTTGATCGTTTTCGTCAAGCAGATAGTTCAATTACCAGATCTTATGGTGGACTTGGATTGGGGTTAGCGATCGTGCGTCACCTAGTAGAAATGCATGGCGGTACTATCCATGTCGAAAGTCCAGGAAAAGAACAAGGCACCACTTTTATAGTTAATTTACCACTTCTAAAGACTGAACAACCAATAGTCCATACTCAAGAGTCAATCGTCAATAGTCCTTCCTTTTCCCTCAC
Organism: Chlorogloeopsis sp. ULAP02; assembly: GCF_038404745.2. Lineage (NCBI taxonomy): Bacteria > Bacillati > Cyanobacteriota > Cyanophyceae > Nostocales > Chlorogloeopsidaceae > Chlorogloeopsis > Chlorogloeopsis sp. ULAP02. Next base: position 170,916 of record NZ_JAYKTT020000045.1, read on the forward strand.
ACCTTCCCTTACTCCCTGCCTCAGTGGTGTGCGTGTACTAGTAGTAGATGATGAAGCTGATACTCGCGATTTTCTCACTACAGTACTTCAGGAATCCCAAGCTGAAGTTCAAGCGGTAGCATCGGTACAGGAAGCACTCGCAGCCATTGAGCGTTATAAACCAGATGTATTAGTCAGCGATATCGGAATGCCACAGGAAGATGGTTACTCTTTAATCCGTCACCTGCGATCACAACCGCCAGAAAAAGGAGGAAAAATTCCAGCAGCAGCTTTAACAGCATACGCTAGGGCAGAAGATCGCCGTCAGGCAATACAAGCAGGATTTCAACTGCATATGCCTAAACCCGTCGATCCATCTGAGTTAGTTACAGTAGTAGCCAGCTTAGTTGAACGCAATACTTAAAAATAAGTAAATCACCAGGTGTAGGAACTCACCTATGCTGTTGAAATAAGTATTTTCAACTTAAATGCGGTTAATGTCTAATCAATCGCACTTGTTCACGGGCAATCCCACCGCTCTGGTGATTTTTTAGCGGAAAACTCCACTAAAAGTAAAAAAGTAAAGGGTTTGGACATATTATCTCAATTCTTATTTTTGTACCGTATAAACACGCACTATTTTGCCCCACATATGGGCATCTTTCTCGTATTTCATACCATTCTTCATCGCTACCTTTTGAGATGCTATATTTGCGGGATCAATCAGTGAGATCAGGCGGTGAAAACCAAGTTGCTCAAAACCATAATTACGACAAGCAATAGCTGCTTCTGTTGCCAAACCTTGCCCCCAATATTCTTTAGCGAGTAAATAACCTATTTCCACTTCTTGTTGCCCATCTACCAACTGAGATATCAATCCACAACGTCCGATCAACTTGCGATCGCCTTTGTGAATAGTTGCCCACAGGCTCCAACCACCTTGTTGATAGGTATTGATGATTCTCTCTACCTGCTGTTGTGTTTGTTCATATGTATATGGGCTAGGATAGAACTTCATGACAACAGGATCGGCGTAAATACGAGCTAATTCATCCACATCATCTAGGGTGAGATGTTGCAAGATCAGACGTGGTGTTTCAATAATAATCATCCAATTGAGATTTGAACTTGCTTGAAGAGTTTTTAGTCTAAGCAAAACCGTTATTTACTATCCTCAATCAAAATCTGAGATGCCTACAAAATACCTCATTTCAGCAATCTCAATCCACTCAGTGTCACCAATACTGTAGAACCTTCATGCCCAACCACACCTAGTGGTAAATTAACATTTCCCAAAAAATTACCAACTAAAAGCAAGACTATAAACGAAAGAGCAATAACTATATTTTGTTTTACAATCACCTGCGCCCTTTTACCCAAGCCCATAGCCACTGCAATTTTCTCTAGTTTATCTGCCATTAAGACAATATCTGCCGTTTCCAAAGCTACATCGCTCCCCGCTTTCCCCATTGCAATACCTACAGAAGCCTGAGCTAGCGCCGGTGCATCATTAATACCATCACCTACCATTGCTACTGTCTCATATTCTTTTTGAAGATGACGGATCACACGCAGCTTGTCTTCTGGTAGCAACTCTGCATATACTTGGTCTATGCCAATTGCTTGAGCAACACTGTTGGCAGTTTGCTGGTTATCCCCAGTTAACATGACAATTTGTTCAACTCCTAGCTTCCGTAAATGTGCGATCGCTTTTGGGGCTTCCGGTCTAATTTTATCAGCAAGGGCAATTAAACCCAGTATATTGAATGAAGTAGAAACAGAAACTATCTCCGCGTCAGAGTGTCCCCGCGTCCCCGCGTCCTCTTCTGCTACCCAAACAACTGTTTTGCCCTCTTGCTGTAAATTATAAGCCACTTCTTGCAACAGTACAGGTAAATTAGTTGCATATTGCTGTACAAACTCAGCATTACCAACAATGAATTGCTGTTGTTTCATCAAACCAACAATTCCCTTTCCTGGTATAGCTTGTACCTCTACAGCACTGTTATATTCCCAATCGCTAGCCGCTTGCACAATCGCCTTACCAATCGGATGTTCAGAACGAGATTCTAAAGCAGCAGCAGCTTTTAATACTTCTGATTGCGTATATTTATCATTAGTAATTACTTGACATACTTCTACCTGCCCTGTTGTCAGAGTACCTGTTTTATCAAAAGCGATCGCCCGCACTTTTCCCACTCTTTCCAATTGAGCGCCATTTTTAAACAAAATTCCTTGTTTTGCACCATTAGCAATACCTGATAGCAATGTTGGCATAATTGCTGCCATCAGCGCACAAGGAGAAGCCACTACTAAAAAAGTTAAAGCACGATAAATAGTGGTTTCCCATTCCCAATTCCAAACAAACGGTGGCAAAATAGTCAAAAAGATTCCAACTATAACGATTACCTGTGCGTACCTTCGTTCAAATCGCTCAATAAATTCTTGAGAAGGCGGTGCTTCTGTTTGTGCTTGCTTTACTAAACGAATTACACGTTGAATTAAACTACTTTCTGGTGGTTGATGCAACTTCAGCTTTAATGCTCCATATCCATTCAGCGTGCCTGCAAAAACTTCCTCACCCACCGTCTTTTCTACAGGTAAGGATTCACCTGTAATTGCAGCCTGATTGAGAGCGCTGTAACCTTCCAAAATCATCGCATCTGTGGGAATTAACTCCCCTGGCTTGACAATAATTTCATCTCCTAGTTGCAGCTGGTTGATAGGAACTATCTCTTCTCGTCCCTGACGCATAACTCTTGCTGTATCTTGAGTAAGGCTCATTAAACTGCGAATACTACGTTCCGTTCTTTGCATGGCATAACCTTCAAGTGCACCACTAACTGCAAAGATAAGAATCAAAACTGCCCCATCAATAATTAGATAGTATTCTTTTCGCCACAAGCCTAAACCAGCAGCACCCAATGCTGCCACAATCATCAATAAATCTACATCTAGTTCCCTTTCTTTGATAAGAGTAGTGAATCCCTCAAGGGCGCTTTCGTAACCACCAATAATATACGCAGCAGGTAGCAGTAGCAGCGCCCATCCCAAAAAGCCAAGGTGCAAAGCTAACCATCCGAAAAACAACAGCAATCCACAGAGAATTGCCGCCACAGCATCCATATGTTCTTTCGTAAATTGATGCAACCGTCCTGGGTAAAGCATGAAATTCAAATTAGCACTGACTTTCTTAAGCTAAACCTTGACATAAGTGTTAATGTCAAGCTTTGGTGAAGACTTTCATACCTCACTCCTTCAAGCGTAATTTTCCTGTTCCCTATAACCTTTTCCTTGTTCTTAGCAACTCTTAATTAGGTTCTCAGCCTGATGTAAAAGTCACGACGGATAATTAGAACAGCGCTCTCCAAAACGTAGGCAGTGATATTGATATGTGCATTGAATTTGGTAGGGAAATTTGTGGTATTCTCTATACAGCAGAATCACGTGAGTGGTTAGTAACTAATGGCATAGGTGGATACGCTTCTGGTACCATAGCAGGATTACTGACTCGGCGCTATCACGGCTTGCTGATGGCAGCTTTGAAACCACCTCTAGGTAGAACATTGCTATTAACTAAGGTGGATGAAAATGTTTTGTATGGTGACAAAAATTACAATTTGTATACAAACCGCTGGACGGATGGAATTGTCAGTCCTATTGGTTATCAGCACATAGAACGTTTCTGTTTGGAGGGCACTATTCCTGTGTGGCGTTATGCCTGTGCCGATGCCTTATTAGAAAAACGAATTTGGATGCAGCAAGGAGCCAACACTACCTACGTCCACTATCTTCTGCGCCGTGCCTCTCAACCGTTACAGCTAACCCTCAAAGCAATGGTGAACTACCGCGATTATCATGGTAGCACCCAAAGCAATGGTTGGAAGATGAGTGTTGATTCAGTAAAGCAAGGAATTTGCGTGATTGCCTACGAGAGTGCTGTACCGCTTTACTTGTTGAGCGATCACGCCAGTGCTGTTCCTGCTCACAACTGGTATTATGGATTTGACTTGGCAGCAGAACGTTATCGGGGATTAAGTGATCGTGAAGACCATTTACACGCCGCTACCTTCCAAATTACTCTTAATCCTGGGGAATCTTTGACTTTTGTTGCTAGTACAGAGAAGGAACCGGATTTAAATGGTGAAGCAGCTCTTAGATTTCGCCACACGCAAGAGCAAAAGTTAATTACACAGTGGAAATCCAGCCGTTCGTCTCACGCTAAAGAAACTCCTACCTGGATAAATCATTTGGTTTTGACAGCCGATCAATTTATTGTGGATCGTCCCAGACACGATGACACTCATGGCAAAACCATTATTGCCGGCTATCACTGGTTTAGCGACTGGGGAAGAGATACAATGATCAGTCTACCAGGATTAACTCTTTCTACTGGTCGTCCAGAAATTGCTCGCTCAATTCTTCGCACTTATGCCAAGTATGTAGACAAGGGAATGTTACCAAATCGCTTTCCGGATGCAGGCGAGATACCAGAATATAACACCGTTGATGCTACTCTTTGGTATTTTGAAGCCCTATATGCTTACTATCGTGCTACCGAAGATGATGACTTGCTAGAAGAACTTTTTCCTATCTTGACAGATATTATTGATTGGCATAGTCGTGGCACCCGTTATAGGATTCACCTAGATGCAGCAGACGGGTTACTTTACGCTGGAGAAGCGGGAACACAACTGACTTGGATGGATGCCAAAATTGGTGACTGGGTAGTCACACCACGCATTGGCAAACCGATAGAAGTGAATGCTCTCTGGTATAATGCGCTGCGGATAATGGCACATTTCACCCGTCGTATTGGTAAACCTCACCAAGAGTTTGACGCAATGGCTGAACGTACCTTAGTTCGATTCTCACGCTTTTGGAATCAGGAGACAGGTTACTGCTATGATGTGCTAGATGGGCCTGATGGTAACGATCCATCCCTACGCCCCAACCAAATTTTTGCCGTGTCCCTATCCGAAAGCCCTCTCACTCCTAATCAACAAAAAGCTGTAGTAGATAGTTGTGCGCAGATGCTCTTGACTTCCCACGGCTTGCGATCGCTTACCCCTGATCATCCCCAGTACCAAGAACAATATGGTGGTGATCAACATCAACGAGATGGCGCATATCATCAAGGGACAACGTGGGGGTGGCTAATTGGCCCCTTCGTGTTAGCGTATCTGAGAGTTTATAAAAATCCAGCTCAAGCCCGCCAATTTCTTGAACCAATGGCTAATCACCTTCATGCTCATGGTGTTGGCAGCCTCAGCGAAATATTTGATGGTAATCCTCCTATGATGGCACGAGGTTGTATTGCCCAAGCTTGGACTGTGGCAGAAGTGCTACGTGCCTGGCTAGCAACCGAGCAGTTACTTACTTCCCTATAATCAAAAAACCAAAGCTTCCTCTAACTCACAAGAGGA
>NZ_JAYKTT020000046.1:0-29766 GCF_038404745.2 Chlorogloeopsis sp. ULAP02
GTGATAAGTAGGAAGACGCAAACAAACGCTCTTTTGTCGCGCGTTCGTAGAAGACATTGGCGCAGCCATCGCGGATCACCAGAATCAATTACTTAACCTCAGCCGCCAATATTAATTACCAAAATTATTTCATAAATTGTCCTTATAGACGGATTTATTTTCGTTGATTAGCTCGATTAAAATGAGTGTTTTATCTTTTAAAAAATAACAACATTCCATGTGGATTATCTAAAGATACATTTTTATTACTATTGGTACTTTCCAATTTATCTCCTTGTAAATCTTGACTTGAAAGTGAGTACACATCAGTTGCAATAAGTTGATATCCTTGATTAATTAAATAAGCAACTAATTTATCAGGCATGACATGGGATGCGCCATAACTTGGTAATAAATTATGTTCAATTTTATCCTTGTCTGAAATATTTAATTGCATCACACCTGTACTACAAAATACATCAAAGTCAATCGACTTAACTAAGCCACTTATAATAATTTCAATTGAATTTAATTCCATTGCCAGTTGCTCTATACTTGCAAAATTCCGCGACCACGGGTTACCTATTAAAAATAGGCGTATCGATATTGCCTCTGGCTGTACTTTCACAATATCAAGTAATGTTTTTGTAACCGCATCTGGTTGTAAGTAATCTAATACTCCATGAACTGAAACTAGCCGTAGGCTATTAGGAGCGTAAAGTTTTGTCAGTTCAAGTTCTGCTAAATTGCGATCGCAAAAATAATTTAGCTGTAGGTTTGGGTATTGGCTGCGTAAAGCTAAAAACTTTTCTGGCGGATTAGTAGCAATGTCTTGACATACTCTCCCGAATCCGCTTCGCTAAATTCGGGGGATTCTAGCTTCAAACAGCGATTGCTGGCATAGCCAGTCTGATATCACCTAAGCCAACAGTCGATGCCCCGACTGCACAAATATTACGACTAGCGTTTTCATCCCTTCCATTTACTGATTGGCAAGATGGGCAACGCCATTCTCTAATAGATAAATCCAACTCTTCTAGAACGTGTCCACAGCCAGAGCAAGTCTTAGTGGATGGATACCACTGGTCGATGAAAACAACCCTCTTTTTCTTCTTTTTAGCAATCCATTTTAAAATTTGCAGGAACTCACCAAACGCCAAATCTGATATTTTTCTTCCCCAAAGTCGTTGCATTCCCTTGAGGTTCAGCGTCTCAAAACACAGCACATCAAACTTATCAGTTAGTTCATGGGCTAATTTCCAAAACCAATCACGCCGACGATGAGAAATATCTTCATATTTGCGTACCAAATTTTTCCTAGCTCGCTCCCTGTTGGATGAACTCTTTAGTTTTTTGGAATGCTGTCTGCTGGCTTTTTTGATGGCGTTGAGTGACTGCTTGAAAAATTGGGGTGATTCAATTTTAGTACCGTCTGAGCAAGTGAGGAATGTTTTCAACCCAAAATCAAAGCCAGCGATTTTACCCGTCTTAACTTCAATTTCTGCTTGACTAACATTATCAACCACTACAACCATAAACAATTCACCTAATGGTGTGCGTTTAATGGTTAAGGTTTTAACTGTTCCCTCAATGTCTCTAGACTTCCAAAATTGATATACTCGATGCCCAATTTTCACCCTGTTGCCACCTAAAAACTTATAACCAGCTTGTTTGAGAGTGAATGATTTGTATTTTTTTACCTTTTTAAATCCTGGTGGTCTAACTCCTTTTTTATTGTGTTTAAAAAATAGTTGATAGGCTTTCTCTATGCGTTGACAGATATCTTGTACTGCTTGAGAACCTAGCGATTGCCAGAATGGATTACGTTTTCTCAATTTAGCAATATGAGACTGAAGTTTTGCACTCCTCAAGTGCTTGCCCCACATTCTGTAGTAGCGTTTGTGTAGAGCAATGCAATGATTGTAAATTACCCCAGCCGCATTAATAATGCGCTTAAGGTATCTATTTCTTTTGTGTTGATATAGCTTAAACTTCAGTGTTTTCATATTAGTATTTTACCAAAAATATGGAGATAAAAACTCAGATTATTCCTAAATTAAGCTTAAATACCCTCCCTTCTTATCGATTGAGGAAGAGGAATTATGGATATTCTCTTAAAGATTCGCGATTAACTGTGTATGATTGCCAACGTAGCCGTTCACCCTTAATTTCTTTTGGATTAGCTTCTAGCCAATTATAAAGTTTTTTAGCTTGCCGCAATGCGTGGTCTTTGCCTTCAAAAACAACGCTGGGAAGAAAAATATTGCCGTCAAAATGCACCGCAACTTCAAATAAATCTTCATCCTCATCTTCGGCTTCTGCTTCTGTTACCTCAATGATTCCAGCCTTATATAGTTGGTCATTTCCCTGCATTGCTTCGTCAGATATACCCCTACATTATTAAAATTTTAGCTTTCAGTTACAAAATAATTAGAACGCTCTGTTGGTTCTAATCCCTTATCTGGAGGGAAGTTTTGTTTGTGTACATGAGCCAGTACCGTAGTGTTAGCGCAGATCGGCATTATCTCCAGGAGGAACTAAAGCCCTATTCTTTTTCTTACCCGCGATCGCATTAACAGAGTGAATCAGTAGTGTAAATTCAAAAATTCTTAAAATTAATAAAAATTCTAACTTGCCGGATGATATAACCCCGTATCCTGATTAAATTCCCATCCTAACCCTGCTCTATCCTTGCCTTTGCACCATCCCACAAAAAGCGGTGGTGGCAGATTAATTCGCTGCTCGCGTATAGTTTCTACACTTACACCAAGTCTTGAAGCTAAACCTTCTTCCGTCAGCGGTTGGATTCTTTGAGTTTGCCCTTGATAATATGAATTATTGTTGTACGATTTATTCCGCCGTTTCGGTTGGTTGTTGAGATGATTTTGAATTTTAATAATAGCCTCGGCGAATTGTTTCATTTGGGCTGTTATCTCTTCAGTTTTTTGTTCTAAAGAGTCCAAACGTTTATCTTCATTACCAGCAATTGTATCAAGGTCATCTAGAGAACCATCTAGGTATAGCTCAATAAAACGGGTGAGCGTCGCTGTTGCCGTCGTGCCTTTCGAGTTGCAACGGGCGATAAACTGCTCCCACATCTTTTGGTCACAGTTGAAAGATGCTAGCTTCTTTGTTCTCCCTGTATTGCTCATATCTAGGTAATGTCTAGGTAATATCTAGGTAAACTAGTCCGCGGACAGGAACAACTGAGCGTGTTTCCATCTTGATAACTACCTTGACACTATCATGATGAGCGTATGAGTGCGATGGCCTAACCGCCCGGCGGAGGCGATGCCTTCTGGAGTGGCTTCCCCGTAGGGTACACCTATGTTTTTTATTTTTTACCTATGTTTGCTTTTTCTACGCAGTGCGTGAGAAGTCCCAACACGCCCGACATGGTGAATGTACTTTGCAGTTGTCGCAGGTGTTGCGTGGCCCAAATCTGCTTGCAAGTCAAAATCAGAAGCTCCATTTTTCTTAGCCAGCGTTGCGTGGGTGTGGCGGAGAAAGTGGGCGCTGAACTTAATTCCCGCACAAGCAGAAATTTCCTCCATCATCAGTCGCAACCCGCGATCGCTTAAAGGTTTACCCCTATCCCGCCGACTGGGACTAGGAAACACCGGCTCATCATTGCTGGCATTCCCACGGTAATCCAGTAGCACCGCACTCGTCTGGGGATCGAGACTAACAGTTCTGGTTTTATTTCGTTTCCCCGTCACAGTTAACAACAGACAATCCCCATCCTCCCGAAACTGCCGCCAAAATAACCCCGGCGTAATTATGCGCTTACCATAATCAGAAGTTTGCCGGGCAATTTCTCCCGCCCTCACCCCACTGTAAAACATGAGAGTAAACAGCAGCCAGTGCATCTTATTAGTATTGTGTTGCAAGTCTACTTCAATCGCCGCTTTTTCCAACTTAGCAATCTCGCGTTCCGAGAGAATGCGCTCTGCGAGCTTATCGTCCCACTGAATGCTTAAGTCCTTGCCCAAGTCGATAGCAAAATAACCAATAGAAGCTCTAGTACCCCACTCCCACAAACTTTTAATCGCTGCCGTGTATTTAGCCGCAGTATTTTTACTAATTCCATAAGTATTTTTCTTTCCCCGTACTGGCTTTTCATCCTTGAGCCAAGCCAGATAAGCGTGTAGATGGAATAACGTTACCATCCTCAAATCAGATATCCCAAACCGCGACTGCATATAATCGACAAGCTCATAACCAATTTGCCGATATGCCCGTCGCGTTTGGTCGCTTTTAATAGTGACAGAATGCACCCATAGCTCAATTAGCTGTTGTGTGGAATTAATTTTCTGGCGGTTGGGAAAATAATAATCTACAAGCGCGACACGAGCTTCATCAAGCGGTAGAGTCACCACCTCCACAGCAAGTGATTCCACGCTTTTGACAGGTAAATTTTCCATAATCTAAATCCCCAACCCCCACTGATAATTATGATGCCGAGAATCACAATTCCCGGTATCTTTATGATAGTTGTTTCCCAAGCACCACAAAATTACTCATCGAAAATAATCTATATCGTATATCCGCGGATATCCCGTATGCGATGATGGTAGTGAGAAGAGTAGGGGAAGTAGGGGGAGATAGGGAGGTAGGGGGAGTGAGTAAATATTAGAACTCAAAGCAAATGGTTAAAGAACTGGTTAGAAAGCATCAAGATTTAGAAATTTACAAGATGGCATTTGATACGGCGATGCAAATTTTTGAATTATCGAAAAAGTTTCCTGTGGAGGAAAGGTATTCGCTTACCGACCCTCCGGGTACCCTGCGGGAACGCCTCCGGCGTACAGCAGTCGTACCCAACGGGAAGCCGCCCTGACGGGCGTCTACATGGGGGAAACCCCCTGTTCTGCGCGCGGCTTCATCAAATTCGTCGCTCCAGAGCGTTCTGTGTGTGCTTTCTTTAGCTGAGGCATGGAGGAAGCGTCGATATGAGGCAGCTTTCGTCGCTAAATTGAATGATTGTGAAGCAGAAGCAGCCGAAACTCAAACCTGGATAGAGTTTAGTGTTAAATGTGGTTACTTGAATGTTGAGATTGGTCGAGAACTCTACGGAACCTATAACCAGATTTTGAGTGGATTAGTCAATATGATTAATCATTCTGAATCTTGGTTAATGAAGCACTAAGAGACTTGCAAGTAAATAACTATTCTATCGCTTTTGAAGCTGGGGGAGAAAGAGCATTTCCTCCCCCTACTCCCGCTACTCCCGCTACTTCCCCCACTTCCCCTACTCTTCTCACTTCTCCACAACAAAAGCGCGAGGGACTGGTGGAATATCCGCAGATAAATATAAAACTTCTGTCTGAAGAAGACCGGGAGTTGGTGAAGCAGGCCAAGCAGCGTGCTGAGGATTTGCGCTTAACTTTTAAAGAGTTTGTGCTGGATTGTATTAAACAAGCACTTGCACAAGAGAGTCCAGATGATGCAGATAGTACAACTGCTGCTGAAATTGAAGTTTTGAAAGTTCAAATCGCCGCGTTGTCAGAGAAAGTGAGTATCCCTTCTGCGACCAAAACGGAAGTACATACCCTTCAGGAGCGGTTAAATCAATTGCGGGTGGGGATTTCAAATGAAATTAAGAAAGATAGGGAGCAACTTACATCTTTAACACTGGCAATCTCCCGACTTGAAAGCCAGATTGAACAGCTAATACCTTCCTTAAATCTTCAGGTGGATGGCGAAGGTGATGCCGACAGTGATAGCGACTGGATTTTTGGGGAAGGCTCCGGTGGTATGGGAGGAGAAAATATTGAGGGTTTTTGAATATGCCCGAACTGATGGAAGCTGACCAGAGAAAACGATATAGGATATAGATTTTTGGTTGTCTGGGTCAAAAAAGCCTGCAGTGATTAGCAAAAATCGGTTATTTAGTGCTTATGCAAATGTGATAATAGCTAAAGCAATATTAGGCGATCGCTTTTTAAATAAATTGTTGATGAAATTCCACTGCTTAAAGACGCATGACAATTTCGACTAGCTAGGAAAGGATCATAAATGACTCGCCCTGATGAGTTAGTTTCTATACTTGACCGCATCTTCAACGGCTGTCGAGATGAGGGGATATTGCCTGCCATATTGCGTCAATACCTCAAAGTACGTAAACGTACCCTAGCCAACCTCTCAAAATTACCAGACCATGCGATAGATGGTTTACAGTTACTGTTAAAGGGTGGGACGGCGATTGAGAGTTTACCTGAAGCCTTTAAAATAATTCGCAGCCGTCCTCATGGTCATGTAGCGGCAGTGTTAGGAAGCTTGAAGAATACAGGTTTACATCACCTGATTCATGAAGAAAATACCAGAGAAAGAAGATTGGTATTGGCAATGATTGTGGCACGTATTATAGACCCAGGTTCAAAATTAGCCACATCAAGAGGAATGAGTTCACAAACCTGCTGTTCGAGTCTGGGAGAGATATTAGGACTCTCAGGTGTGGATGAAGATGAATTATATTTAGTACACCTATTGCTAAGGCGCGATGGGATAAAGCCATACAAAAGCTTTCTGCTAAGGCTAGTATTGTTTCTCGATTGCTACTCAATGAAGTTCCCGAAAATATAGAAGAAAATTTTTCCCAATTAGGCTTACATTTATTGCCCCATAGTAGTATTGAAACAATGGAAGAACTTTATCAACGAGTCAAAACTAAAAATCAAAACTTGATTTAAATTTAAAAATTATTGGTATCCAATGTCTTTGGGTTGCAGTTTTAGTTGTTGAAAACATAAAGTTTTTTACAACAGAACCAATTAAAGTGTCCTAAATTCCCACTCTCCGTTAATCAACCTGTTCTAGGTATTCGTTCATCGCTGCTTGCAAGTATGAAACGTAAGGTTTTGCAAGCATTGTGTAATGATCGCCAAGAATATTAATAATTTGTACTGGTTCTATTGAAAAATTTTCCCATCCTAAAGTTGGGTTATTATGAAAAACACTACTACTTGCTCGAAACAAGATAATGCGATTAACAGGATTTTTCGGTTTGTAGTTAAATAAGGCTTGAATATTATTCTGAAAAACTTGTAAGAGATGGTGAAAGTGTTGATGCTCAACATCTGAAGGTAAAAGATTAAGCATTTTCGCTTGTTCCAAAAAATAATCAAGTTTTTTTTCTGGTTCAATTTTTTTGAGGTTTGTATATAAAGTATTGAGATTATCTAAATTTAAAATTTCTTTTCCAGTAGAACTGGCTATATCTTGAGCTAAATCAACTAATACCTTGTCTGGTTCACAATAATTAATCTCTGTAGGCTGTTTTTTGGTAATTGGTGCTTGGCTATCTAGTAAGGCGAGTAAGTCAACTCTTTGACCTTGCTTTTGTAATTGAGTTGCCATCTCAAAAGCTATGACACCACCCATAGACCAGCCTCCTAAAAGATATGAACCTTCTGGTTGAATAACGCGTATAGCTGCAATATATGCAGATGCCATATCTTCGATGCTGGAATAAGGTTCACATTCTCCATCAAGACCAAGCGATCGTAAACCGTAAAATGGTCTATCTAAACCAAGAGAACTGGCTAATTCGTAGTAACAAAAAACATTTCCACCCACAGGATGAACAAAAAATAAAGGTTTTTTTGAACCGTGGGGTTGAATAGCTACTAGCGGAGATGGATTTTGAGAAGAATGAATGTTTTGGCTAAGAAGACTTTTAAGTTTTTCAATAGTAGCCTCTTGAAAAAGTTGAACAAGTGGTAATTTACATCCAAAGAGTTTTTCAATTTTAGCCATCAAGCGCACAGCTAAAAGTGAATGGCCTCCAAGTTCAAAGAAGTTATCTGTAACACCAATGGGAGAAATACCCAAAACCTCTTCCCAAATTTGCGTCAGTTGAAGTTCTAAGCTATCACGAGGCGGTACAAAATCTTTCTCTAACCTTGGTTGCTTGACTTCTAGTGCTAGAAGTTTTTGACGGTCTACTTTACCATTAGGCATCTGTGGTAAGTTTTCCATCAATATAAAAGCTGACGGAATCATGTAATCAGGTAACTGTTGTTTCAAGAAGTTTCGCAGTTCTTTAGCAGTAGGTTGCTGCTTGTTGTTGGGGACTGCATAGGCAATCAATTGTGTATCCCTTGCATGAGGTAGCACAACTGTTTCTTGCACATCTGGGTGTTTTGTTAGTGCAACTTCAATTTCCTCCAACTCTACACGATAACCCCGTATTTTTACTTGATTATCTATTCTGCCTAAGTATTCAATATTGCCATTCGGTAAATAACGAGCTAAATCACCAGTTTTGTATAGTCTACTGCCTCCTGCCTTCTCAAAGGGGTTAGGAATAAATTTCTCGGCGGTTAAATCAGGTCGATTCAGGTAGCCTCGTGCTAAACCAAGACCACTAATATACAATTCACCAGGTATACCAATAGGTGTAGGGTTGAGGTGTTTGTCTAGTATGTAGATTTGCGTATTGTCTATGGGGCGACCGATAGGTACACTAGCAATTTGCAAGTTTTCTGGCACGCCAACAGGTTCGTAGATTGTTGCGCCAATAGTCGCCTCTGTTGGGCCGTAGGCATTCAGCCAGCGAACTTTAGTGCCTACCTGTTGCTGCCATAGTGCTAATTTTTCGGGTTGTGCTTGTTCTGTTCCAACAATTACCAAGCGCAATGTCGGCGGCAATGCAACGTTTGAATTAGATAATTCAGATACCCACTGATGCCAGTAGGCAGTAGGTAGATTTAGAACTGTGATGTTTTCTGATTCTAAGAATTGGTGGAAATTTGAAAAAGATAGTACCCAATCAGGGCGAATCACAACTGTTGAACCGCATAACCAAGATGGGAAAAGTTCTTCTGCGGCAACGTCAAAGCTAATAGAGGCAAATTGCAAAACTCTATCATTTGACTGGAGTTGATAGATTTTGGCAGCAGCAAGACAATGATTTACCAAAGCTTGATGGGGAATCATTACTCCCTTGGGTGTGCCTGTAGAACCAGAAGTATAAATTATATATGCTAAATTTTCTGATTTAACCTCAGTTGGATATTGTTGCGTAATTATTTCAGAGATATTATCTTGCCACGATGTATCTAGACATACAATTTTAGTTTGATGTAACGGTAATTCTGCAATTAATCGCGTCTGGGTAAGCAGCACCAAAGGCTTGGCATCTTCTAACATAAAAGCCAATCTTTCCCGTGGATAAGACGGATCTAATGGCAAATATGCGCCGCCTGCTTTCAAGATTGCTAGGATGCCAATTACCATTTCTAGAGATTTTTCAAGGCAAATTCCTACGAGTACTTCTGGTTTAACACCAAGTTGCTTGAGGTAATAGGCTAAAGCATCGGCTTGCTGGTTCAATTCTTGGTAAGTTAGCTGCTGATCTGCAAAAACAACTGCCACAGCATTGGGTGTTTGCTCTACTTGATCTGCAAATAATTGGTGAATACAGATATCCTGTGGATAATCGGCTTGAGTATAATTCCACTTCACCAACAACTGCTGCTGTTCGGCTGGAGTCAATATCGGTAAGTCTCCGAGGCGTTGTTCTGGATTAGCCACAATACCCGTTAATAAAATCTGTAAATGTTCCACCATCCGACAGATAGTGTCAGCGTTAAATAAATCGGTGTTGTATTCCAATTCCCCATACAATCCACATTCCTTTTCTTGCATCACCAAACTTAAATCGAATTTGGCTGTTTGATTTTCTAGGGGGAGTAAATTCAAATCCAAATCAGGTAGTTTTAATTCCTCCACTGGAGAATTTTGAAGAACAAACATTACCTGGAATAATGGATTGTAGCTGGGGTTGCGTTCAGGCTGGAGTTGTTCTACTAAATACTCAAAAGGTAAATCCTGATGGGCATAGGCAGACAAAGTACACTGCCGCACCTGATGAAGCAGTTCTCGAAAACTAGGATTGCCTGCAAAATTGGTACGTAACACTAAGGTATTGGCAAAAAGCCCTATTAATCTTTCTTGTTCTTTATAGTTACGATTGGCGATCGCAGTTCCGATCAGAATATCATCCTGCTGGCTATAGCGATAAAGCAAGGTGACAAAAGCTGCTAGCAGCGTCATGAATAATGTCACCTCCTCATGACGACTTAGTGCCTTGAGTGCTTCAGTCAAGTTCGAGGATAAAGAGAAAAATTGTGTTTTTCCACAGAAGCTTTGTAGCGCAGGTCGAGGACGGTCTGTGGGCAATTGCAGTATGGGAGGATAGTTAATTAATTGCTGCTGCCAGTAATTGAGTTGAGATTGGAGGCGATCGCCAGTTAGCCACTGTCGCTGCCAAATAGCAAAGTCAGCATACTGGATGGGTAATTCTGGTAAAGGTAAAGGCTTGTTACTACAAAAAGCTGTGTATAATGCTGCTACCTCTTGCAAGAGTATACCCATCGACCAGCCATCACAAATAATGTGGTGGATTGTAAACGAGAGTACGTATTCTGTTTCGTCTAATTTTACTAAGGTGGTTCGCAGCAATGGTGCTTCAGTTAGCTGAAAAGGACAGTTTGCTGCCTGTGCAAGCAGCCTCAACGCTTCGGCTTGGCGTTGATTCCATTGGGGTATTTCCCGTAAATCAACAATTGACAAGGATAGAGGTAAATCAGGAGAAATGACTTGAGTAGGTTTTCCGTCAACACAGATGAAAGTTGTACGTAAAACCTCATGACGACGCACTATTTCATTGAGGCTATGTTGCAAGGCAGATAAGTTGAGTAAACCTTTTAGTCGCACAGCTATAGACTCGTTGTAAGAAGCGTTTTCACCTTCCCACTGGTTGAGAAACCACAGCCTTTGTTGGGCGAAAGATAAGGGAATTTCTTGATTTCGTGAAATGGGCTGAATGGATGTAATTTTAAGATTGGCATGACGAAGGAATGCGAGAATTTCTTGTTTGCGTTCTACTAATTGCGATCGCACGACGGATGACAATTTACCTTTGGGTGCGTCATAACGTAAATAATCACCTTCTGCCCAAATTTTGATGTCTAAGCGTTTTAACTCAGATAAGAGTTCTTCGATAGGTTTCATAATAGGTGTAGCTCAATTTGGGGATGGTTTTTCTCACGCAGAGGAGCCAGTGCGTTGGGGAGACAGTGCGTTGCGCGGGTTCCCCGCGTTGTAGCAACTGTCGTCGGCTTTGCCGACTTGAAGCAACTGGCGTTCGCAGAGACGCAGAGAGTAAGAGTTTGAGATAACGATTCATAATATTCCTTGCTCGCGCTCATCATCTGAGTTATCGCTGACCATATCTGCGATATAATTTGCCAGACGCGCCACTGTTGGTTGCTCAAACAAACTGCCCAGAGGTAGTTCAATTTGCAATTCTTCCCGCATTCGCGCGATCGCTTGGGTTGCTTTCAAGGAATCGCCCCCTAATTCAAAGAAGTTATCGTGGATTCCTATTTCTCCTATCTTGGTAACTTCAGTAAAAATAGCAACTAAAGCTGTTTCAGTACTATTACGAGGTGCAACACTGTCTGCTTGATTTTTTGCCTGGGTTGGTAATGGTAGAGCCTTCCTATCCACTTTGCCATTAGCTGTCAATGGTAAAGTATCAAGTAACACATAAGCGGAAGGTATCATGTATTCAGGTAACTTTTGTTGTAGAAAAGTACGTAATTGCTCGGTAATAGTTTTTGGCTGGTGGACAGGTTGAAGCTCTAACCATTGGTGAGCTTGAGTATGGTCTATTTTGCCGCCGATAAAGCTGTGGAGTAAAATTTGACTGGATTCTAGGGTGAAAAATTCACGTAATTCCGCAAATTCTAAGTAACCAATAGGACAAAGACCGATGTGATATTCTGGTGCGTGGTTCATCAGCAATTGACCGATATAACCAGCTTCCAATAAACAAAAATCTTTCGCCAATTCGCCATACATAGGAGCGATCGCACTCAATTGTCCAATCAAAAATACTGAAAAAGCGGACTGTTCAAAAATGGGTTGATTGCTACCATAGATACTGTTAGCGATCGCTGATTCTGGATTTAGCAACACTAGACTATGTTCGGCAGGATGATAATAGTAAAAACCAGCATTCAGTCCTGTTATGCGATCTGGTTTGACATACAGATAAGTTTGGACTGGATAAAGACTACCAGCAGAAGGATAGCGATATTTGGGTAAAGGAAAGCCATCTAGCTGCATTTGTCGCAGACAACCAAGAAACTGGCTAAACAGTTCTAAGGAAATAAGTTCGTTTTGGAAGTGACGATAACTCTGACGCTGTAAATAAGCTTGCTTGAGAACTTCATCAAACGGGGCATCTGGTAATTTAACTATGGCATCATCTACCCTGGTTTGTCGCAATCCTGATTGTTTGAGCTTAAATTCAATCCGTTCTATAGGATCGAGCAATACACTAATATCAAGTTCAGTGGAAGACTTATCATTAGGACTGACAGGGAGACGCGGGGACAAGGGGACGCGGGGAGTTTTGAATAATAAGTGATTATCCAAATTTGAGATAAATTGAATAGGTTGGTAGGCTTCAGTCTGTTGGTGATTGGATGCAGCTATTTCTGAGTGTGGAACTATATAAGCTACTAATTGCTGATTTTCCCGTGACTCGCCCACAGCAGCAACTACTACCTCTTTAACGCTGGGATGTTGTTTTAAAGTAGCTTCTATTTCACCTAGTTCAATGCGATAACCATTAACCTTAACCTGAAAATCTTCCCGTCCTAAAAACTCAATATTGCCGTCTGGTAAATACCGCCCCAAGTCGCCAGTTTTGTACAACCGTTCTTGAGTTTGGGGATGAATAATAAAACTAGCATCAGTTTTATTTTGGTCTTGCCAATAGCCTTGGGCAAGTCCAACACCACCAATATAAAGTTCTCCCACTACCCACACGGGACACTCTACCAACATTTGATTAAGCACATAAAACTGCTGGTTAGTCATCGGACGACCGTAAGGAATACTCTTCCAATTGGGATCAACCGTTGTTACAGGATAGATAATTGACCAAATGGAGGCTTCTGTTGCCCCACCTAGACTAACAACTTGGACATTTTCACAAACAGACTGAATCTGAGATGGTAAATTCAAAGGCAACCAATCACCACTCAACAACACCAAACGCAGCGATTGAAGTATGTCGGCTTGATTATTTGCACACTCAATCAACATCTGCATCAAAGCAGGGACGGAATTCCAAACGGTAACTTGGTATTGCTGTATAAGTGCTAACCAGTGGGCTGGGTCTTTAGTACTTGTGGCTTCTGGAATGATAATTGTACCGCCAGCAGCTAATGTACCAAAGATATCATAGACTGATAAATCGAAGCTGAGAGAAGAAAGAGCTAAAACGCGATCACCCGATCCAATAGCAAAGCGTTTGTTAATATCCAAGATGGTATTTACAGCCCCCCGATGGTCGATCATCACCCCTTTGGGTAAACCCGTGGAACCAGAAGTGTAGATAACATAAGCAAGGTCAGTAGATGATTGCACTGTTTCTAAGAGGGGAATGTCATCAACCAGCGTGAAAGTATCTACACAAAGACGTTGAATCGAGTCCGGCCATGTTAAAGTTGCATCCAGCCAAGATTGAGTTAAGACTATCTGGACTTTTCCTGCTTGAAGTAGATGCCATTGACGTTCGCTTGGCAATTGGGGGGCAATCGATAAGTAAGCAGCACCAGACTGGAGAATCCCCAGCACAGCAACAACTTGTTCCCAACCTTTATCCATGACGACTGCTACCAATGTATTCGGTTGCACACCTAAGCGCCGTAGTTGATCAGCCAGTTGATTGGCTAAACAATCCAACTGTTGGTAAGTTAAAGTCCGGTTTGGGGTGATGACTGCTGGCTGATGCTGTTGTTGGGGTACTTGGGCAGCAAAGAGTGTGTGAAGCAATGCTTCAGATATTGGTGATGCGGTATCGTTACAAGTTGTCAGTGGCTTTTGCAGTGTTACTGTTTGCCAGATTGCTTCTTCAGTAGCTAGAGAATCCAGAAGGCGACAATAAGCCCTAAACATATCATCTAATAGCCCGACTGGAAAAAGTTCTTCGACTGCATCCCAGCTCCACACCAAAGCCCCGTCTGTTTCAGAAACCTGATGATCTAGCCAAACTTGGGGTGTTTGAGAAATGCTGTAAATTACCTTTCCTATTTTCTCCAACCCTAAAGTGTCTGGTTCGGGAGTACCTTGAGTTAAGGTACTGGTAAACACAATCGGTATAGCTGCTTTCGTTGTTCCTCCTTGGGTTCGGGCTAATTCCCGCAAAACTTCCACACCACTGATATAACGATGTTCCAAGTCTTGCCAAAGCTGTTTTTGCAAACATCGCGCTTTGGATGAAAAAGGTTCTGGAGTGGAATAATCCACAGCCAACAACGTCAGTGAGGTAAAGTCTCCGACAATTTCGTTAACTTGGGGATGGAGGGGGAGACGATTGAACAATGTCAGGTTGATTGTAAATTGAGGGTTTTTACTCCATAAACTCAAAACTTCAGCAAAGGCAGCTAATAAAACTCCTGAAGGTGTGATTCCTGCCTGAACAGCACGAGTTTTTAGTTGTTGCCAAGTGGTTGGCTGCAAATGGGCGCTGCGACGGACAAAGCGGGGCTGTTTGATGGTACTGGGATGCTTTGCTAAAGGTAATTCTGGTGCAGGTGGTAATGTCGGAAGTCGTTGGAACCAATAATCTTGGGAACGTTGATAAAGTTCTGTATTTTTGAGGGCTATTTCTGCTAAAACGTAATCTCGAAAAGAAACTTGCAATGGTGCTAAGACTGCCTGGGGATTTTGATAAAGTTGATATAAGTGTGGTGCGAGAATTTCGCCCAAACTCCAAGCATCGACGATTAAGTAATCAAAACTCAGATGCAAACGAATACGGCAATCATCTAAACGAGAAGCACGGATTTCAAACAAAGGTGCTCGATCGGCTGCTAGTACTTGATGGGACATCCTCTGTCGCACAGCTTCTAACTGGGATGCAACGGCTGTAGGGTTTTGTCCGCGTAGGTCGAGGATTTCTATGTGATAAGTCTCTATTTGTGGTAAGATTTGCTGCTGTCCATCCGGTAGAACGATCGCACGTAACATATCATGATGGGCAATCAGCCTTTGTATAGCCAAATTTAACCGTTCTAAATCCAGGCGATCGCTTTCCAACTCAATATAACCGTGAGTTGCCACATTCCCTAATTCAAATGCTTCACTACGCCCAAGCCAGTATGCTTGTTGGACATCTGTTAAGGGAAAAGGTTGATAGCGTTGCTCAAAGTCGGGTGTAATTACAGGTAGAGCGGGTATAAATGTTTCTGGATTTTGTTCTTGCTGAATTTGGGTAATTGCATCTGCTTGGGTTTTAATAGTAGGTGATTCAAACAAGCTGCTCAAAGATAACTCTACCTGGAAAGCTTTGCACATTTGAGCAATAACCTGAGTTGCCAGTAAGGAATGTCCGCCGAGTTCAAAAAAATCATCGTGGATGCCAATAGACTCGACACCCAGGAGTTCTTGCCAGATATTAGCAATGGTTTGTTCTAGCTGATTTTGCGGTGCAACATAGGCATTTTTTAAATTTGGGCGAGAGTGTAGCGAGGTTGTAATTACTGGGAATTGTGGCTGAATCCATTGCTCAATCCGAGTTTTTAAATCTGCGGTAGAAATAATTACTTGATTTGATGTATTAGATAAAACACGCTGAAAAACTTCTACACCTTCATGGGGTGCGATCGCTAATTCTGTCAAAGTCGCACCTAAATTATTCGTTTCTTTTTTTGGATTGATTTTCCAGCCATCCCAATTTATGTTTAACCAAGGAATTTCGTTGGATTGGTTGCACTTGTGGGCAAAAGCATCCATAAACAAATTAGCCGCAGAATAAGCAACAAACCCCAATCCTCCTAACACAGACGATAGAGAAGAAGTCAGCAAACAAAAATCAGGCTTTTTACCTTGTAATATTTTTTGCAAAACATAAAGCCCGCGTACCTTGGCATGAAATTGTTGTTCGCATTGGGCTTTAGTTATTTGTTGAATCCCCCGAAAGCATTCTTGATTGAAAATTCCCGCCGCATGGATGACACCATGAATTTCACCAAAGCGATCGCTAATTTGGTCAATTGCTGCTTGCATTTGTTCTAAATTAGCAATATCAGCACTTTTGACCGTAACCTCTGCGCCGTGTGCTTTTAGAGCTTGCACTTTTAGTATGTGCTGGCTAATTTTATTTTCAGGATCGTGAGTGTCTAACCATTGCTGCCAATCTTCTGTAGGCGGTAACAGCGAACGTCCAATCAAAATTAATCTTGCTTGTACAGTCTTTGCTAAATATTCTGCTAACGCAAAGCCAATACCACCTAAGCCACCAATAATTAAATAAACACCTCGTTCTCGTAACCCAGGTTTTTCTGCATCAGGCGCTGTCAATGGTGCTGGTTCAAAAGTTTGTATCCATCGCCGATTTCCACGATAGGCAACAATTGAGTTAGGCACTTCTGCCACCATTTCCGCTATAACAAAATCTACGAGCTTTTCCTGATTGCAACTAGGCGATTCAAGACTACCAATATCTATGTGTTGGCAAGTTATATAAGGATATTCTTGGGGAATCACCAAACAAGCCCCTAACACAGTAGCTTTTTCTGGAGAAAGAATTTCTTCCCCCGTCACCATTTGGATATTGTTAGACACAACCCAATTTTTATTTGCTTGCCTAGATGTTGTTTCCCTAGTGCCTGAACAATAAATAGTAAGCTGTAAAAGCCTAAATCTTGGGTTTGATTAAACAACTCAATTTCTGAAGATGGGCTTTCATTTGTTGTGATACTCCACAAATGCAAGATTGTTTGAGGGATTTTGCCCAAGGTGCGGAGTGTATCAAACAATGCCTGATAATCTTCGGACTTTTGCGGATTTATAACAAAGGTGCAATTATCAATCTGGTTAAAATGCTGCCCTACCTTCACAGTTATTACATCTTGATTTTCTGTCACTAGCCTTTTTACCAGTCCAAAACAACTAGGAAAAGAAATCTTTGAAACTCCTATTTCTTCGCGTTCTTTGCGCCCTTTGCGGTTCGTTTTTCCATTACTTGTGCGTAAATCTTGGCCAGATTCATCTACAAATACCAGCCAACATGAATTCTGCTCTCCTATTTTAGCTTTGTGGAAAGGCTGAGGTAATCTAGTTTGCTGCCAACAAGGTACATAAAACCAATTGGTAATATTCGACTTTTTAGCCAAGTTCGCTGGAGAAATGTCTGTAATTTTGACTGATTTTTCCGGCTCAATCCAATAACGTTGGCGCTCAAACGGATACGTCGGTAACGGAACACGATAACATTGCTGATGCTGATAAAAACCAGACCAATTAACCTCCACACCTGTTAGCCAAAGCTGACCGACTGCGTTCAACAAACACTCCGTATCTGATTGACGCTTTTGGGGATGGGGAAGAGTGGTAAGTGTAACTTTTGGACTAATATTATATGAATTATCATTTGGACTGACAGGGAGACAGGGAGACGCGGGGACGCGGGGAGTTTTGAATAATAAGTGATTATCCGAGCTTGATATAACAAATTCTCCCTTTTCTCTCTCCGTATTCTCCGTGCCTCTGCGGTTCGTTAAAGAAAGTTTTTCCCAAACAAGTCTTGCAAACGTACTCAAAGTATGACCAGCGCCAACCTCCAGCAAAACGTGTTCTGGTTCCTGTAACAACAATTGCACGCCTTCAGCAAAAAGCATAGTTTGGCGTAAATGTTGTAACCAATAATTTGGGTCTGTAGCTTGAGTAGCCGTAATCCAAGTACCAGTTACATTCGAGATATACGGAATTTGCGGAGGCTGGAAGCTAATCCTTTTTACTTCCTCTGCGAACGCTGGCAAAATAGAATCCATCATTGCAGAATGAAAGGCGTGGGAGGTGTGGAGATGACGAGTTTTGACACCGTTGTGATTTAAATGATGTTCTAGTTGCGCGATCGCCTCTACATCACCAGAAACAACACACAATGAAGGAGCGTTGATTGCCGCTAGAGAATAATGCTCATTTAAAAAGGGTTGTATTTCCACCGCAGACAAGGAAACAGCCAACATTGCTCCTGGAGGCGTTTGTTGCATCAGCCGTCCTCGTGCTGCTACTAATGCTAAAGCCTCTGCTAAGGAGAAAACACCAGCGAGATGAGCTGCTACGTATTCCCCAATACTATGACCAATCATTGCTTGCGGCTGAACGCCCCATGATTGTAACAATTGAGTCAAAGCATACTCAATTGTAAACAGTGCTGGTTGGGTAATTGCAGTTTGTTGTAACTGCTGGGTAGCAATTTCAATCTCTGTCTGAGCAGGATACAGTAAACGGCGCAAGTCTAGCCCTAGATGTGGTTGAAGAATTTCTGCACATTGGTCAATTGCGGCTTGGAATGTTGGTTCTGTTTGATACAGTTCCCGACCCATATTTACATACTGCGTACCCTGACCAGGAAACATAAAAACTACGGGCGGGTTGCGGCGTTCTTGGTAATTTGATAAAACTTGTGGTGAGTTTGGGTTTGTCAGAGTGATGATTGCATCTTCTAAGTTTTGACAAACTACCATCCGGCGATAGTTGAAAGTCCGGCGACCAATGCCCAAAGTATAAGCAACATCCGCCAGATTAAGGTCAGAATGTAGTTTGAGATGTTGAACCAGATTTAGCGTTGCTGTCTCCAAGGCAGAGCTAGTTTTAGCTGATACTACTAGTAATTGATAATTTCTCCCCTGCACCTCTGCACCTCTGCTCACGCCAGTTGCACTCAACGAGGGAACCTCAACGGACAGTTTGCTCAAGTCGGGGAACCCGCCCACGCAACTGTCCTCCGCAAAGCACTGGCTCCCCTGCTCCCCTGCTCCCCTGCTCCCCATCTCTCTTACAGATGGGGCTTCTTCCACAACGATGTGGGCATTTGTGCCGCCAATACCGAAAGAACTAACCCCAGCGCGACGGGGAGTATCATGAGTTTCCCACGCAGAAAGAGTAGTGTTGACGTAGAAGGGGCTATTGACAAAATCAATTTGCGGGTTCGGTTCCTGAAAATGCAAGCTGGGTGGAATTTGTCGGTGTTTGAGGGCAAGAACGGTTTTGATAAATCCTGCCACACCAGCAGCCGTATCTAAATGACCGATGTTAGTTTTGACTGAACCAATGGCACAGAAACCTTTTTTTTGGGTATTAGCGCAAAACACTTGATTGAGTGCAGCAATCTCGATGGGATCGCCTAAAACTGTTCCTGTACCGTGAGTTTCGATGTAAGTGATGCTTTCCGGTTCTACGCCAGCTAAAGTATAGCTCTCGGCGATTGCTTTGGCTTGTCCTGCCATACTAGGAGCTGTGTAACCTACTTTCACAGCACCATCGTTGTTGATGGCTGATCCTTGAATGACTGCATAAATATAATCTCTATCAGCAAGGGCTTCTTCTAGCCGTTTTAAAACCACAATCCCCGCACCACTACCGCTTACCGTGCCGTTAGCTTTGGCATCAAAGGCGCGACAGTGACCATCAGGAGCAAAGATTCCTCCTGGCTGATAGGTATAACCAACTCGATGGGGTACGGCAATGGAAACACCACCAGCTAAGGCGATATCGCTTTCACCAGCAATCAAACTTTGGCAAGCATAATGAATGGCAACTAAGGAAGTAGAACAAGCAGTTTGCACAACAACGCTGGGGCCAGTCAGATTTAATTTATAGGAAATAAAGGTAGAGAGAAAATCGCGATCGTTACCCAACCAAATTTGATAGCTGCCTACCGAATCAATTAATTCTCGATTAGCAAGGATATTATTTAATAGATACGTACTCTGGCTTAAACCAGCATAAACCCCAATTCGACCAGGGTAAATTTCACTGTTGTAACCGGCGTTTTCTAAACTTTCCCAGGCACACTCTAAGAAAATTCGGTGTTGCGGATCTGTAATTGTGGCTTCTTTCGGATTGATACCAAAAAAGGGTGCATCAAATAGTTCGATGTTTTCTAAGACACCTTTGGCTTTCACATAGTTATTGTTTTGCAACATCGAAGGAGCAACGCCCATTGCCATGAGTTCTGTATCAGTTAAGGTAGTAATTGATTCAATGCTATTACGTAAATTCTCCCAAAACTCATGGATGTTGTTGGCTCCAGGAAATCGACCTGCCATACCAATGACAGCGATCGCATCAGGGTTAGTTGATAATACTGCTTGATTCATAGAACCTCCTAATGGCTTCGGCGCTGGCGTTGTTGTCTGAGGGCATCTCTGCGGTTCTGGGTGGGAGTGCCAGTTGGTTGTAACGATGGTTTTTGACTGAGATATCGAGCTAAAGAATTGATAGTTGGGTAGTTAAATAAATCCATCATTGATAGGTTTTGGTACTGTAATTGTTGCAGCTGGTTGAAAACTCGCACCAATAGTAAAGAGTGACCACCTAAATCAAAGAAATTGTCATAAATTCCCACTTTTTCCACAGCCAGAACCGCTTGCCAAATATCAGCGATCGCTTGTTCAATTTCAGATTGCGGCGCAACGTAAGTATTTTCTTTTTTTAGACGTAAGCCTGTTAACTGCAACAACTGCCGACGGTCTACTTTGCCATTAGGGGTTAAGGGAAATGTTTCTAATAAAATAAACTCACTAGGTATCATGTAGCCGGGTAACTTCTGCTTCAAGAAATTCCGCAACTCGTTATTTGTAAGATTTTGCTGATTGGTAGAGACTATATAAGCGACTAATTGCTGATTATTTCCTAGTAAAACTACAGCCTGTCCCACCCCTAGATGTTGATTCAGTACTGTCTCAATTTCTCCTAGTTCTATCCGAAAACCCCTGAGTTTTACCTGATCGTCAATCCGTCCTAAGTATTCAATATTGCCATTTGGTAAATAACGAACTAAATCACCAGTTTTGTATAGACGATTAAATTTTGAATTTTGAATTTTGAATTTTGAATTATCAAAAAGATTGGGAATAAATTTCTCGGCAGTTAACTCAGGTTGATTTAAGTAGCCCCTAGCTAAACCACCACCCCCGATGTGTAATTCACCTGCAACTCCTCTCGGCACAAGTTGACCGTATTGATCGAGAATGTACATTTGTGTGTTGGCAAGGGGGCGACCAATCGGCACAATGTCATTTTCTATTTCGATTTTGCAAACTGCTGACCAGATGGTAGTTTCTGTAGGGCCGTACAGATTCCATACAGATGCACATCTTTGGCATAGTTGATTGGCTAAATGTCTGGGAAAGGCTTCACCACCACAGAGAATTTTGAGTTGAGAATTGCCCTGCCATCCTGCTTCTAATAGCATCTGCCAAGTTGCTGGTGTAGCTTGCATGACTGTTGCTTGAGATTTATTTAACCAATTTGACAACTCTACACCGTTTGTCGCTACTTCCCGACTGGCCACAACTACACGCGCACCAACTGTTAAAGGCAGAAAAATTTCTAAAACCGCAATATCAAAAGCTAAAGTTGTCACAGATAAAAGAATATCTTGCGCCCCTAAATCCAAAGTTTCACCTGTGGAGTACAAAAAGTTAACCACGGCGCTGTGAATAATTTTTACACCCTTGGGTCGTCCTGTAGAGCCAGAGGTAAAGATAACATAAGCTAAGTTTTGACTAGTGGTTTGGCTAGTAAGGTTGCATTGATTTTCTGCGGCGATCGCTTGCCAATCAGTATCTAAAAATACTAACTTTGCTGTATTTTCCGGTAGCGTTGCTGCCAATTTCTTTTGAGTTAACAGCACTGATACTTGAGCATCTTCTAGAATTAAAGCCAAGCGTTCTTGGGGATATATTGGGTCTAGAGGCACATAAGCCCCCCCAGCTTTAAGAATCCCCAATAAACCTATTACCATTTCAATTGATCGCTCAACATATATACCTACCAATACTTCTGTTCCTACACCTAATTTTTGTAGATAACGTGCGAGTTGATTGGTACGAGTATTAAGTTCGTGGTAAGTAATTTCTTGGTCTTGATAGGTAACAGCAATATTATTTGGTGTTAGTTTTACCTGAGCTGTAAATAAATCATGAATACATTGATTAAGAGGATATTCAACTTCTGTGTTGTTCCACTCCACCAATAATTGATGTTCTTCCGTGGCACTTAATAAGGGTAAATTTGCTAGATGCTGGTCTGGATTATCTACTACACCTGCTAGTAATATCCGAAAATGTTCTACCATCCGCCGGATTGTGTCAGCACTAAATATATTCGTGTTGTACTCAAAATTACCTCGCACTTCTTCAGCATCTACTTGTAGTGACACACTTAAATCAAATGTGGCAGCTTGACGCTCAATGTCCAAGAAACTGGCATTTAAGCCAGGGAGTTTGAAGTCTACCATTGGGTTATTTCCAAGGGCAAACATAATCTGAAATATCGGGTTGTGGCTTAAGTTTCGTTCCGGCTGAAGTTTCTCTACTAAATATTCAAAGGGTAAGTCTTGGTGGGCATAAGCGTCTAATGTTACTTCTCGGACTCTATGCAACAATTCTCGAAAGGTAGGATTGCCACTCAAATCAGTACGTAAGACTAAAGTATTGACAAAAAAGCCAATTAGTCCTTCTAACTCAGTGCGATCGCGATTAGCAATAGGTGAACCGACTACAACATCATTTTGTCCACTGTAGCGGCAAAGCAATGTCTTGAAAGCCGCGAGCAAAGTCATAAATAGAGTAACCCCTTCCCGATTGCTCAGTGTTTTAAGTGCCTCAGTCAAATTTGCAGGTAAGAAAAAAGGCTCTGATGCACCGCGAAAGCTTTGAATCGGCGGGCGGGGATTATCTGTAGGCAACTGTAATAGAGGAATTTGGGCTAATTGCTGCTGCCAATAAGCTAATTGAGATTTGAGTGTTTCACCTTGAAGCCACTGTCTTTGCCAAATAGCAAAGTCAGCATATTGAATTGGCAGTTCGGGAAGAGGGGAAGGTTTACCAGCACAGAAAGCTTGATACAGACTAGTTAGTTCACGCAGAAGTATTTCTATTGACCAGCCATCAAAAACTATATGATGTACCGTAAATAGCAAGACACGATCTACATCGCTTAAACATATCAAAGTAAATCGTAGCAATGGCACTTCAGCCAAATTGAAGGAGTGTTGTGTTTCAGATATGGCCAAGCGTTGAATCTCTGCTTCCTGTTCAATTTTGGAGAGATGCCGTAGGTCTACCACGGGCAGATTTAAAGTTAAATTAGAAGCTATAACTTGAACAGGCTGGTCATTAATGATGGTAAAACTTGTTCTTAAAGCTTCGTGGCGACGGACAATTTCATTAAAACTTTGATGCAGTGCGGTTTGATTGAGTTGCCCTTGCAGGCGGACAGTTGTGGAGATATTGTAAGCAAAAACATCTGCTTCTAATTGGTTGAGAAACCACAATCGCTGTTGAGCAAAGGAAAGCTGACAAGGTTCGCTTCTTGTTCTGTGAGGAATAATCTGTGTTTGTGGGGTACTAGTTTGGGCGATTATCTCTACTAATTCTGCAACGGTAGGCGCATCAAATAAACTACGTATGGGCAGTTCAATTTGAAAAGCTTTATTTAATCGGGAAATAATCTGAATTGCTAATAGTGAATGCCCACCTAACTCAAAAAAATTATCGTAGATGCCTACCTTCTCTAGATTTAATACTTGTTGCCAAATATCCGCCACAATTTGCTGTGTTGCTGTTTGCGGTGTGACGAAATAATTTTCCGGTTCTGGTTGTATTCGTTCGGCAGTTAGTAATGCTCGACGATCTATTTTCCCATTGGGTAAAACGGGCAGTACTTTTAAAAATATAAATTCTGCCGGAACCATATATTTAGGTAGTTTCTGTTCGAGAAAATACCGCAGTTCTGAAGTTTTAGGCGTTGATTGTGGGTGCGGCACTATATAAGCAACCAAGCGTTTTTCATCAACTTGATTTTGCGCCTGAACAATTGCAGTCGAAACACTAGAATGCTGGTGTAAAACTGCTTCAATTTCACCTAACTCAATGCGAAATCCTCTAATTTTTACTTGGTCATCTATACGTCCCAAGTATTCAATATTGCCATCAGGTAAATAACGAGCTAAATCACCTGTTTTGTACAGTTTGTTATCTTCAGAAGTGGAAGGATTAAAAATAAACTTTTGTGCAGTCAAATCAGGTCGATGCAAATAACCCCGCGCTACTCCTACACCAGCAATGTGTAACTCACCTGGAACACCAATAGGGACAGGACGCAAATACTTATCTAATATATATGTCTGCATATTAGAGATTGGGCGACCAATGGGTACAATATTGCGATCGCTATCTCGTTGGCAATGCCACCAAGTTACTTCGATTGATGCTTCTGTCGGCCCGTAAAGATTATGTAATTCTGCATCTACGTGAGCAAAAAAACTCTCTTGAAGGTCAAAAGAAAGTGCTTCTCCACTACAAAAAACCCGTTTGAGACTTTGGCATTTTTCTAATTCTGCCTCATTTAAAAACACTGCTAACATTGATGGCACAAAATGAATAGTAGTAATTTGTTGCTGGGCAATTAACTGAACTAAATAATTACTATCTTGATGACCATCTGGTTTAGCTAATATTAGACTTGCACCTGCTAAAAAGGGCGAGAAAATTTCCCAAATAGAAACATCAAAACTCAAGGGGGTTTTTTGTAAAAATCTATCTGCGGTTGTGAATTGAAAAGTCTCTTGCATCCACAACAAGCGATTATTTACACCCTTATGATTATTCATTACTCCTTTGGGCTTTCCTGTTGAGCCAGAAGTATAGATTATATAGGCTAAATTATCTGGAGTTAGGTTATTAACAGGGTTTTCTAAACTTTCCTGGGCAAATTGCTCCCAGTCCCTATCTATACAAATGACTTGCGCTTCATGTTCTGGAAGTAAATCTAACAATGGCTGTTGAGTTAATAAGACTGGTGTTTGTGTATCGGCTAACATAAAACCTAGACGTTCCTGTGGATAGGTAGGATCTAGTGGTATGTAAGCTCCTCCAGCCTTGAAAATAGCTAACAGCCCAATGATTAAATCTATAGAGCGTTGCATACAAATGCCAACTAAAACTTCCGGCAATACCCCGAACTTTTGCAGGTAATGTGCTAGTTGATTAGCTCGTTGGTTCAACTCTCGATATGTTATCTTTTGGTCTAGAAAGACAACAGCAACTGCATCAGGAGTTTGTTCTACTTGAGTTTCAAAAATTTGATGAAGGCATTGAAATGCTTGATAGTCTCTATGGGTGTTGTTCCAGATAAATAAAACTTTTTCTTGTTCTGCTTTATCTATAATTCGTAAATTACTTATAGTTGTTTTTTCTTCATTTAATATACTTTCGATTAATGTTTGAAATTGTTTTGATAATTTTTTGACAACTTCCAATGAAAACAAATTTGAATTATAATGTAACTCTATATCAATAGATTCTTTTCTATCAATACAATTAATCTTAATTTTAAAAGGTGATAAACAAACATTTTTCTGTTTCACAGAAAATGAAACACCATCAGCTAAATACTCTTGCTGATAATCTTGAAAATCAAAACAATATAAATGAGGCGGTAAAATATTAGAATTATCTGTTGTTCTGATGATTTGATCCCAAGCAAAATACTCTTGCCAAGAATAAGCCTCACAAATTGCTGCATCAACTTGTTGTAACACTTGAGTACAAATGTCTTCAGCTTCTAAGTGAGAGTGAATTGGTAAATATTGAGCTAACAAACCAAATGTAGTTTCTAATTTAGGGTATGAACGCCCATTGTAATTAGTTCCGATGACAATATCAGACTGATCCGTAAGATACCAAAGTAAAATTTTCCAAGCAGCCAGAAAAAAAGCAGATTTTGATATTTGATGTCTTTGAATAAATTCTTCTACTTGATTTACCAAATCGTCAGCCAGTTTAACAGATAAAACTTCTGGTTCAAATTCTTTATCTTTAAAATTATCCTTTTCAAAAGGAAGTTGAAGATTTAAAAAGTCTGATATTTGCTTGTTGTGCCAATAATCTCTGCCCAATTCTAACTCTTCATCAGTTAATAACTCATTTTGCCATGAAGAAAAATGTACATACTGCAAAGGATATTTATTTAAATAATTATATTTATTAGTATATAAAAGAGTGAGTTCATGTAATAAATTATCCAGCGTTATAGAATCAGCGCAAAGGCTGGGTAACGTAACGATTAAAATATATTTTTGTTGTGATAACCTAATTAAATCGACATTAAATAAAGAATAATCAATATAATTAATTTTACATTTATTATCTGTTATTAAAAATTCTAAAATTTGGCTTTTTTGCTCATCAGCATTTAGATAACTCCAATCTAATTCTTGCCAATTTAGGATAATAGTATTACTAATAACCTGAACAGGAAACGCTATATCTGGTAATATTTTGAATTTCGTGCGAAGAATTTCATGCCGATTAACCAACTCTTGAAAAGCCTTTTGTAAAGCTTCCACGTTCAATTTTCCATCAATTAAAACACTCATCTGTGTTCGATAAACTGAACTGTCTTGCTGTAACAGCCAGATATTCTTTTGCTGGGGTGATAGTTCAAAGCCTTCAATCATACCTCTGTGTTCCTCTGCGCTTACCTCAGCGCACCTTTGCGTTTAAAATTTTTTATATATATTTTGCAACTAAAGATTAAAACGACTTTGTAAAAAGCAAGTACCTAGTAGCATCAATAAAGCTGGTTCTAAATTAATACGCTGGCTTTCTTTCATAGTTGCAAGTCCATCTAAGAGTGTAGCGATCGCCGATTGGTTAAAAAATGGTACAGATGCCATAACTGAACTCCGCAACACATCTTGAATTAAAATATAAAGAGAATTATTAGTTGTAATAGTTACAGGTGGAGCAGTAAAAGGTTGTTTTGGACGAGTGTAGACTGTATCAGTCAAAAAAGGTCTAGCCGCTTCTCGCAGCACATATTTTTCTTTCATTCCCCGAACTAATAAAGAAACTGGCATTTTGCGTACTAATTCAAAAAGATGATGATCTAAAAAGGGTAAACGTACCTCGATCGCATGAGCCATTTCTAAACGTTCAGCAAACAAAATATAGTTAGGTAAAATTGACTTAGACCACAAATATAAAGATTGAATAACTGGTTCTCTTCCTAAAATTTGTCCTTTGATATCAAATTGATTTAAAAACTTGCCATAAACATCTAGGTCAGAATAATCAGAGGCATAATCAGGATTAAGAAGCAGGTGAAAAACAGAACGTTTAACTGCTATTTCCCTTAACCAAGTAGGGATAAATCCTAATTTATGCTCTACACTAGCTAAGGCAGTTGGTGTTTTTTGAATAGAATAATTGAAAAGTAAATCTTGGCGTGCGTGACTATACCCTGCCAAAATTTCATCCGCACCTTCCCCAGATAAAACAACTTTATAACCCGATTGTCTGACTACACGACTTTGTATATATCTTGCTACACCATGTGAATTTACACCCAAAGTTTCAGCGTGCCAAATTGCATCAGCAATATGTTCAGCAAAATCAGATTGATTCAACCGAATCACTTGAAAATCAGCACCCACGTATTTTGCTGTTTCACGGGCGATAGGTTCTTCATCATAGGCTGGGCGATCGAAAGAGACAGTAAAGGCGCGAATTGGATCGCAACTAGATTTTGCTGCTATCCCCAAAACAGCTGATGAATCAATACCACCACTCAAGAAGCTACCCACAGGTACATCAGCCCGTAGTCGAATTTGCACAGCTTCCTCCAATTTGTGGCGGAATAGCTCAATATATTCATTATCCTGACGTTGTGGTATATGCTGATTAGCTGTTGGATAATCCAGATCCCAGTACCGAGTAATATAAGTTTGATTGGGCGTTGCTAACAAATAGTGTCCAGGCGGAATTTGCTTGACACCTGCAAACAAGGTGCTGTCTTGATTGACATAAATGAATAACTGCTGAAAATATGATTCATAATCCCAACTGGCGGGAACTCCAGCAGCAAATAAAGCTTTGGCTGCTGATGCTAAGTAAAGTGTGTTACCAACTTTAGCGTAAAAAAGTGGTTTAATTCCAAAGCGATCGCGCACCGCAAATAAAACTTGTCTCGCCTCATCCCACAAGATAAATGCAAATTCACCTCGGAGATATTGCAGACATTCAGTGCCAAATTCTTCATATAGATGAAGTACGATTTCGCTATCCGAACGGGTTCTCAGTCGATGACCTAAGTTTTTTAATTGATACTGAATCTTTTCATAATCATAAAACTCCCCATTCACAACAACGTGTAACTGTTCATCTTCATTTGTTATTGGTTGATTGCCTGTTACTAAATCGATAATACTAAGTCGAGTATGCCCTAATCCCACTTTTTGGTGGGAAGCAACCCAATGCGATTGGCGATCGGGGCCGCGATCGCTCAACTGTTGTGTCGCCTTAGTTAAGGCCTCTACTATAATTGGTTCTTGTCTGGAAAAAATGCCTACGATACCACACATCTATATAAAGTTTCCTATGAAAATTACTAGTTAATAACGTCATTGGTAAGGGTTTCAAACGTATTTATTTTTCATATTTATAAATTTCTTGCTTCATACTTCATCCTTGATTACTTGGAAGCCACAAAATAACTTTCACGTGGTTTATCTGGTTCACTATGATGAACACGAACTTGCTTAAAACCTACATTTTCTAAGGCAGATATAACTTCATCTGCGGCATAACTTTTAACTAACATGATATCGTCCAAACGTTGCCAATTTCCTTCAATTAATCTAAAACCAGTAATTTTGATTTGACCTATCTTTTCTTCTGGATTGTAAGTGTGTTTTACAATCCAGGCACAATCATCTTTAGCATCACTTAAAACAATGTCATTCCAGCCAGCTTGAAACCCTTGTTCTAACAAAATATTAAAGACAAATAAACCATTACAGCGTAATGCTTTGTAAACACTCTCGAAAGCACTTTTTAATTCTTCATAACACATAAAATGATTGAAAGCACCTGTAGAAATTGCTCCTTCAAAAACTGGTGGCAATTCAAAATCACGCGCATCACTGAAAATAAATTCACCATTGCTTGCATTTTCACGAGCATAATGCAGCATTGCTTCTGAGCTATCAATTCCTGTGACTTTAAATCCTTTGCTTAACAACATCTGTGCTAAACGGCCAACGCCACAGCAAACATCAAGAATATTTGAACCAACAGGCAGCTTTGATAAAAATAATTCGTTAATAAATGGTAAATTATATTCAAGATAATCTTGACTATAATATTGATTATTAACTGAAGCAATAAGATTGTAGTCGGGATGAGTAATTGTATAAGACATAATTTTATGAAAGTACAATGGTTTTTGGTTGAATGTTTTTTAATTTATTAGCAGCTATATTTCGCATTCTTTCTAAATCATCAGTTTTTTGTTGATTTTCATATTCCTGAATTAAGTTAATTAAATTTTCCAATTGTGTATTAGGTTCTTCCACGAAAGCATTAAATAATATTTGTAAGTGACTTAGGATTCTAGTAATGTTTATAAATTTGTAAAAAGATGAATCATAGTGAGCCACTAGACCTAAGCTTGAACCAAGTAGTAAGATAAGTGTGAGGGGATAATTAGAGCGTGAAAAGAAAGAAACGTTATTAATTTTTAAATTAGTTGTAGATAGGCGAGAAATATCTACTAAAGAGTTCTGACACGCTAACAAACTTTCAAATAATGGTAATCCCCCAGAAACTTCACTCCAACTTTGAATGTTTATCAAAGGAGTATGTTCATACTGGCGTAGTTGGTTATATTGAGACTGGAGTATTT
>NZ_JAYKTT020000047.1:0-29488 GCF_038404745.2 Chlorogloeopsis sp. ULAP02
TTAGTATGACAACACCCAATACTTCATCCTTTAGAAATCTTGGGTAGCATTTGACACAGTTTCAAATCTTTATCCTTATCTTTATAGGTACGTGTTTGCAGTAATCTTAAATACTAAGCTCATAGCAGGAGTGAAATATATATGCGGTAGGCATGGTTTCACAAATTTGCTTTTAGAATCAGTACAAGCATTGAAGGCTATAACAGAGCGATCGCTTGACTATTTTTTAAAGGTATCCCAAAAGCAAAAGGAGCTTTAATAAGCTTCTTTTGATTACAAAAAATATTAGCTCATAAGTTTAAATGTAACTTACCAGAGCAAGTGGAATGTTATTTATAGGAAGATTAGTTAATACAGTTTACAACAAAAGATAAAATTTTCTTTCTTGATATCTTGTCACTTATCATTTGTCTCCTCTTTACCAAAGCAATGTCTATTGATTTAAATATATCTGCCAAGATAGATGATATAAAAAATCAGGAACAAACTTAAATAAATTTACGTCATGATATAGAAACACTAAGTTTATATTTATTGAATCTAAATTATGATGTTGTTAAAGCATAAATAGCAATCTACAAACTATCTATGACTTTGGTGCTATGACCTTAGTCACGTATAAGTACATAGGTTAAAAATTTAGAAACAATATTAGTAAATCCACGTCAAAACAAGTAAGACGCAAAAACACAAAAGGACTTCTTATGAATCGCTTACTATACTGGAAATCAGGAACTGCCGCACTCATGGCAATGGCAATTACTACAGGTACAATTGTGCCTTTATTTGCCCCTGTAGGTGCTAATGCGCAAACACCAGAGCTTTTTAATCGCGGTAGAGTCACAAGTCAATCAAGAACAGTTTCAATTCCTCGTGGAGTGAGAATTCCTGTTACTTACGAGAAAGATAGAATCCTGGTAACTCCTAATGAAACATCATCTGTAAAATTGATAGTTGCAAGGAATATTGTAGATAACAATCGCAATCTTTTAATTCCAGAAGGAACTGAAATTGAAGGGCAACTACAACCTGCAACTGCTAGAAATGGTGAAAAAGGTTCTCGCTTTGTAGCAAAAGAACTAGTATTTAGCGATGGCAGGCGGCAATCTATAGATGCAACTTCTCAAATAGTTACTAGAAAGGAAACTATTAAGAAAGGAGCTAACACAGGGGCAATACTAACAGACGCTGCTATTGGTGCAGGTGCTGCTAGTGTAATTTCACTAATTACAGGCAACCGCAGAATAGAAGTTCTAGAACCCATCGCAGGTGGTGCTGCTGGTGCTTTAGCAAGTGTGCTGTTGCGAAGAAGAGAAGTGGAAGTTGTTTCTATCGATCCTCAAAGAGATTTGGATTTGACTTTAGAATCCAATTTGCTTCTATCCCGCTATTAGAATTAACTAAGTTTAATTTAACTTCAGATGCGATCGCTTCTTAAATTAAATGGGTGCGATCGCTTAATTTTTTAATTAAACAGAAGCCATTAACCACTCACAACAGGTACCCAAACAATAAAAGTAGTTCCTGGTGCTTGAGGTGATGAAATTATTGAGGTAAGAGCAGGACTAAAAACTTCGATTTTTCCCTGCATTTGTTCTACTAATTGTTTTGCTATAGCTAACCCCAAACCTGTACCCGGAATTTGGGTTTGAGCTTGTACGCCCCGATAATGCCGTTCACCAATATGCTCTAGATCTTGAGGTGGAATTCCAGGGCCAGTATCAGTGATAGCAACTCCCTGTAAATTATCTTTTTCTTGCCCTGCTTGAATCAATATTTTACCACCTGGGGGAGTGTATTTTAAAGCATTATCAATTAGATTACTTAGTACTTCTGTTAACGCTTTATGATTAATACTTACTAATGGCAAACTAGACGGAATATTAATGATTAATTTTAAGTTTCGCTCTTGAGCTATTGCTTGGGCGGATACTAACAAAGGTTGTAATACATCAGCTAAATGACACTCTATTTTTTTCTCTCCTGTACCCGGTAATAATAGTACAGGTTTGTTGCCTTTTTCTACAGTTGCCTCTACAAATACTTCGTTCTTTTCTGGTAGTTTCAAAGGCGCTAAATCTTCGGCACTCAAGTCAATCACTTCATCGAATTTTTGCAGCAACTCTTGCAGGCGATCGCTTTCTCTGACTATACTTTCTGCTACCTCTCGGTTAGCATCTCCTGCTCGCAATCGCTTGATTAAAAGTTTGCCAAAAGTTCGTAATGCTGTTAATGGATTGCGAAATTGATGTAGTAGGTTATCCAGCAAATCCTGCTGCTTTTCTTGCAAAATTTGTTGTTGATGCAACTGCACCTCTAACCATGTTCGACGCTGATCCAAAATACAAGCTATTGTGAGGGTTTGAGCAATGCGCTCAATTTGACTTCGCTCCTGTTGATTCCATGCCCTATCTTCCCTAGCTGTTACTAGCAACCCCATCATCACATCTTCATAAACTAGAGGCAGAAAAATTTGATCGCCACTTAGTAATTCCTGTTGTGAGTTTGATGCAGTTGGATCTGCTGTGCCAAATTCTTTTGCTGCTGTTAGTAACTTTTGGTTAAATTTTGGCAACGCCAATGCATTTAATCCTTGTCGTCCGACTGCTGTTTCTGGATAAACTACCACGGGAACCAATTTCGCCTCGTTTGCCGGAGCTTCTACCAATTCTTGTGTTAAATACACAACACTCAAAGATGCTCCTAACCCTTGGGCTAACAACATCATTTGCTCTCGACACAATACAACAAACTCAGAACTGGCAGACATTAACATTTTTTAGCTCTTGCTTAGAATTTTTCAGATTTCAGGGAAGAAAGAAAAAAGCTAGGAGTTCTCTATGTAACAAAGCATAACTAAATCATCTAGATTTTGCGTCGATCCAGCGCATTATTCTTTGACTACTTTTTATTGATCTACACTCAAAAAAAATATGCTTGTTGTATCAAAAGTTTAAAAACTGTTGATCTTTTAAACTAGAACTTTTATAATTACGACGGATTTTGTAGCTATAACTACAATATGTAGCTTGCAAAGAGGAGGAAAATAGGTTGGCAAGGAGACGGAAACGGAAAAGCCGTCGTCGCCAAGAAGGGCGGCGCATTCTAGAACATGTGCCTCAATATAGCATTGAAAGTGGCGAGGATAAACCTGTAACGGCAGCTAGAAAATTCATTCAAGCTGAAGGTATTTTGCCACCCGCTTTACTACTGGTAAAACGTAACGAACATACCACAGACAGGTATTTTTGGGCTGAAAAGGGATTATTTGGTGCTCAATATGTAGAAGAGAACCATTTTTTATTCCCAAGTCTGAGAATTTTAGAAAATTCCTCAGGCCCAGAAGCTATGGCTGTGGCTAGTCGATAAATTATCAGGTTGTTGAGCGTGGATAGTGAATGTAGCTTTTGACTTTTATTAACTGGCAAAATGCTAAAGATATTCAATAACTTCATGATTTTTTTAGTTTTCAGCGCATTTGTCGGTAGGGGTAGCTGTCTGGACTTGGGCGATTGAATTCCACGAAGCAAGATTGTTTGTGGGATTTGGTTTGTAATTATGAAAATGTACCGGGGAGTAAGAATAAAGGTGTTCTTTGCTAAGGTCAAAAGTTAGTCTCAAGCGATCGCCCACATAAACTAATTTAAGTGGATACTAAAAAGTAGATCATTGTGATAACATCCAAGCCTATGTGTCAAAAATTAAGGCTTGCTCTCTACAGCTACTCAAATCGTTGTGGAGAATAGCGATTAAATTAGAAGCTGTTATTCTTCCTCCCTAAAGTCCATTTTCTAAAAGTTTGGTCAAAAGTCTACATCATTTTTGATTTATAGATGGTTACCGGATCTCCAGATTATTCACACAGCTTTAACTTCAAAGCCCTCTGTAACTCAGTGAGTTCATCACGATGGGCTGTGACAGTGATTTTACTTGAGAAGCGTGATTCACTCTGGGTTGGTTCCAGTTTTAGCAACACCTTCTCAAGTTTTCCAGCTTTTTTCCAGTAAAAAAATCCACATAAAGGCGATAGCAGGACTATCCCTGTAAAGAAAGTGTGAAGGCTAGGAAAAAGCAATGACAAAACTAAAGATAGACAAAGAATACCCACAGCCGCTAGCAGCGTCAAAAATATAGTTAAAAACCAACTAGGACGAACATTACCTTCAAAAATAACTTGGTTTTTTTCTGGATCTACCGCTGCCACTCGGTAAGATCG
Organism: Chlorogloeopsis sp. ULAP02; assembly: GCF_038404745.2. Taxonomy (NCBI): domain Bacteria; kingdom Bacillati; phylum Cyanobacteriota; class Cyanophyceae; order Nostocales; family Chlorogloeopsidaceae; genus Chlorogloeopsis; species Chlorogloeopsis sp. ULAP02. The sequence goes on from NZ_JAYKTT020000047.1 coordinate 4,217, forward strand.
CATTTGAAAATACTCCCTTAATTGAGGCATTAAAGTCGCTTCATCTTGTTCAGATACCAGTTGTGCTACTTTTGTACGGTCTTTGGTAGAGGCACGGATAAAGAAAAATAGCCCTACCGATAACAATAAAGTTAGCAGCAACGTGGATGGCAGAATAGCAGTATCCATATCTAAATTGTTACTGTTTGAATGGAGGGGACTTATTCATTATCAATTATCAATTAGCATTACCTCCTACTTAACTTATATACTGTTGCCATAGACGAGCTAGATCCTGTGCTTGTGAGATCCATTCTGAGGATACTTGGTACATTCGTCGGGGACGTCCCCTTCCTTCGAGTTTTTTCCAGTATCCTGTGATTGCCTTGTTATCTTCTAGAAATTTAATTGCACTATAAAGAACGGTATCTGAAAGCCGATAGCTAGGATATTCAGCTTCCAATTTTTGGATTAATTCGGTTCCGTAAGACTCCCCTTGTAGTACAACGTACAAGATATAACAAACTGCTAGTTCTTGACAAAGGTAAGTTGGCGGAGGATTTTCAAAGAACTTATATATATCCTCAAGTTTCATGGTAAGTGAAGAATGACTGAAATAATACCTGGAGGTTAAGCTTACCATCCCGATAGGGAGTATATAGTGCTACCCTCTGGTTTGGTTAAGTATATAACTTAGGTTGGATTGGCAAAGCGCAAATTGCGAAAAATTACCCAAACTATTTAGTCGTGGGAATGACGCTAGACAGCGCCAGACGAATGCGCCAGCTATGGAAGTACAAAAATTTGCACTTCTATCCTAAGGTTTAGGCAGTGTGGTGAGGAGCAAACAAACAACGGTTTAACCGTCGTCTTGGTGTCAAGTGATGCCGAGCATGTGAGGACTGCTTAAGCATAAAATGTTGCCTTAGCAATAATAAAGGTAGCATGAAAATTTTTCTGTAAAACTTAATAAACACTTTTTTTACAAGGTTAATCCCAGTGCAAATCATCAATAATTATGTTGATTAAAAATTATGTATTTCAATCTTGCATCTATTGACACATATACGGCAGTATGCAGTGCTGCATTTTTATACTTGAGACATTCTCAGATGATTTGAAGAAGTATGATAGTAAACTTATTTAGCACCCAGCACATTAGGTGATCAGTATGTCAGTAGACTCCCAATCATCTTCCTCTCGACGTCGAGCAATTGCCCAAGTGTTTCGCCTCACTGGTTGGATTAGCTTTTGGATTCAGTTAGTGTTAGGTGTTGTTTCTGCAATAATTGTGTTGTTATTTGCCGTCTTTAGCCAAAGACCAGGTAGTCCCAGTAATAATCCAGGTAATGGATTGGGTGTGTTTTTGGCGGTTTGTGGACTAGTTACCTTGGGTGGCGGTATTTATTTGGCTTTTCGTTATACGCGAATTGGCAGACAACTGTTATCTTCTAATCCCAGCAATCACCCCGGCAAATTGGAAACAGTGCAAGTATTGCGACTGGGACTCATGGTGAATTTGATCGGAATGTTGTTAACTCTTTTAGGAGCGCAGGCGATCGTCGGAACTCTTGTCGCAAGATCTATATCTCCCCAAGCGATTACTACCCAATTATTTGATCCCAATCGCATTATCAGTGGACTGGATATGTTGGTAGTGCAGGCAAATACAAATACGGTTTCAGCCCACTTTGCCGGTCTTGTAGGATCTATTTGGCTACTTAATCGTGTTACCCGTTAAGCCCAACATAGAAGAATTTAGGCAATTTAAACTTATTTTTTACCTGTGTCTTTACTTTTGTTCTGAATTTACTAGAAGTTAAATTGTGCTTTTCCGAAACTATGAGTTCTAGGTGTGAAGACTAATACAGATTAATTAAACAAACATCCTACTAATGGATGAAGACAAAAATAGTACAAAATTATTACTAAAAATTACAGGTCTTCTACTATGAATAATCATAAAACATGGACATTTGGCGTACAGGTTTTCTTTAGCGCAGTAGTGATTTTACTTTGTGTTGTACAGATTGGTTTTCAGCGGGATAAGGATAATTTAGCTTTGTATTGGGGTGGTTTATCCAGCGTACTTGCGTACTGGCTACCCTCGCCGACAAATTCTAAAGAAGATGAGCAACTATTGGTGAGTAATCGCTACAGTCTGAATCAGATGAGCAGTAATGGTATGGTTAAACATTCGGAAGCTACTCAAGAAACCGCAGCGATAAAAATGACAAATGAATAACCAATGCTCCTTCTATTCCACAACCAACCCAAAATAGAAATTACTAGTTTAGTAGCCCCGGCTGTAATGTTGGGGCAAAAATTTTTGTTTTTAAGAAACTTAGTTTTGTAGTCATTACCAATCAAAAATACAATATGCTGATGTGTGGTAAATGAAGATAGTAGGCTAACAATTGAGAAAAACTTGTGCTGGATATTAAGCAAATACGGGAGAATCCACAATTTGTTCAGGAAAGGTTGAATACTCGTGGTGGCAACTACGATATTCAGCCAATTGTAGAGTTGAATAAACAGCAACGTGAATTAGAAGTAAAGCGCAGTCAACTCCAGGCACGCAGCAACGAAATTGGTAAACTGGTTGGGCAAAAAATTAAATCAGGTACCAATCCTCAAGATCCAGAAATTAAAGCCTTGCGAGAAGAAGGTAACTCTATTAAGGCTACATTAAGTGAACTAGAACCGCAGGAAAAGGAAACTGTCGCTAAAATCCAAGAGCTTATACTTGCACTTCCCAATCTGCCTAGCGACTCCACACCCATTGGCAAGAGTGAGGAAGATAATGTCGAGGTACGGCGATGGGGTGATGAGTACATTCCGCAAAATCCGAATATCCTTCCCCATTGGGAAATGGGCGAAAAGCTAGGAATTCTTAACGTCGAACGAGCTGTTAAAGTTGCTCAAAGTCGTTTTGTTACCTTAATTGGCGCTGGCGCAGCACTGGAGAGAGCATTAATTCAGTTTATGCTCGATCGCCAAATTGCAGCAGGTTATGTAGAAGTCATTCCTCCATTTTTAATTAATAGCGCCTCTCTGACGGCGACTGGACAATTACCCAAGTTTGCGGAAGAAAGCTTTAAATGCGCTGAAGATGACTTGTGGCTTACTCCCACGGCAGAAGTACCTGTTACTAACCTTTATCGTGGTGAAATTCTTGCTGCCGAAGACTTGCCTATCTACCACTGTGCTTACACTCCTTGTTTTCGTCGTGAAGCTGGGAGTTACGGGCGAGATATGCGAGGATTAATTCGCCTCCACCAATTTAATAAAGTAGAATTGGTAAAATTTGTCCATCCTGGCACTTCCTTTGATGAACTGGAAAAATTGGTAGGCAATGCAGAAGCAATTTTACAGGCGTTAAAGTTACCCTACCGAGTCATTGAATTATGTACTGCTGATTTAGGATTTTCTGCCACTAGAACATATGATTTAGAAGTTTGGCTTCCTTCTTCTGGTAAATACCGAGAAATTTCCAGTTGTTCTAATTTTATAGATTTCCAAGCGCGACGAGCTGAGATTCGTTTCAAAGAAGCAGGCAAGAAGGGAACGCAGTTAGTACATACACTCAACGGTTCTGGGTTGGCTGTAGGGCGAACAATGGCAGCAATTTTGGAAAATTATCAGCAGCAGGATGGCACAGTGCGGATACCAGAAGCTTTACAACCTTATCTTGGACGTGAGGTATTGTAAATTTACGGGAATTATCCACTTTCCTTGAGTATGTAAACTCGTTAATGAGGTTTTAATACTCGTTGACGAAGATACAAGACTCGTGAATCAAGTTCTGACACTCGTTGACGAAGATAAAAGACTCGTGAATCAAATTCTGACACTTGTTGACAAGGATAAAAGACTTATTAATCAGGTTCTGATACTCGCTCGCGAGGATAAAAGACTCGCACATGAGTTTTTTATTCTCGTCTTTCAAGAGTGAAAAATGTCCCGCCAACCTTGCTAGCTCAATGACTCTTTGCTCATGACTCGTTCCTTGCTTCTAGGACTTACGCAAAATTCCTCTCAAAACCTCTTGACTCCGTGTTCACTGCGTTCTCTGTGGTTGATTATTCTATAACTCTTGCGTAATCCTGGCTTCGGCTCCCGTACTCACCAGAGGTAGAAGCTCCTGCCTAGTAACGAGAAGAAATTTTTGGAGCAACTTTGGGGATGAGTGCGATTGCCGCAGTTGATAGAAAAATTAGCCAGTTTCTTTGCCTCAAGACAAGCAAAATATCAAAAATTTACCTGTTCGTAGGAGTTCCCCATTTACCACTCAGCCTCAAGAATTAGCGCAAAAAGCCCGAAAATATACTCTCTTACAGACCGATGGTAGAGTGGTACTCATTCTAAAATAGAGAAAAGTATAGTTAAATTAGTTCACAAATATTTATCTATGTCAGTTTTCGCGGCGATCGCAGTCTTAGCTGTTCTTATCCTGGTACACGAACTGGGACATTTCATTGCAGCAAGATCCCAAGGTATTCACGTTAACCGTTTTTCTCTGGGGTTTGGCCCTATTCTTTGGAAGTATCAAGGGAAAGAAACTGAATATGCTGTGCGGGCATTTCCTTTGGGAGGCTTTGTTGGCTTTCCCGATGACGATCCGGATAGTGATATTCCACCTAATGACCCAAACTTGCTGCGTAACCGTCCTATTTTAGATCGGGCGATCGTCATCAGCGCCGGAGTGATAGCAAATTTAATCTTTGCTTACTTCTTATTGGTTGCACAGGTGAACTTGGTTGGTATTTCCCAAGCAAGTCAGCCAGGAGTTTATATCCAACAATTAGCACCAGAAGTAAGTTCAGTTGCATCCAATGCTGGAATTAAACCAGGAGATGTGATTGTAGCAGCCAATAATAAACAATTTGGTACATCACTGCAAGAAATAGAAGCTTTAAGGGAAATAATTAAAACTAATGCAGGCAACCCAATTCAACTAGAAATAGCCCGTGGCAACGAAAGACTGTCTTTGAGCGTTACTCCTGAAGCTAAACCAAATGGAGGTAGCATAGGCGTTGGACTTGCCCCTAACGGTAAAGTTGTACGTCGTCGAGTTAATAATCCCGTCGAAGCTTTAAACCTTGGCGCTAAGGAATTTCAGCGCATTATTGTCATGACATTTCAAGGTTTTAAGCAATTAATAACCAATTTTGGTGAAACTGCTAGTCAAGTGGCTGGGCCAGTTAAAATTGTCGAAATTGGTGCTAGCATTGCCCAGAATGATACGGGTAGTTTGTTCTACTTTGCTGCTCTAATTAGCATTAATTTAGCCATAATCAATATCTTGCCTTTACCAGCATTGGATGGAGGACAACTCGCTTTTTTGATGATTGAAGGGTTGCGTGGTAAACCTTTGCCTACTCGCGTTCAAGAAAGTGTAATGCAGACCGGTTTAATGCTACTTTTAGGACTGGGTATTTTTCTGATCGTTAAAGAAACTTCCCAGTTAGAGTGGGTGCAAAAATTATTTCAATAGTTTTCTAGTACAATTAGCAACAATGTTTTTCTAGATTGCTGTTCAAGCTACAAGTAATAGTTGTATGATTAGCCCACATAAGTGGGCTAAATTTGTTTAGCTGCAAATTATATTATTCGCTCGTGAGGTTTAGTCAAATTACAGTAGTGAATAATACACGTAAAATACCATCTAAGAAACAACGAGCACTAGAGATACTCATCCGCTTGAAACGCCTTTATCCCGATGCCACTTGCTCTTTAAACTATGCAACGCCTGTACAACTGTTGGTAGCAACGATTCTTTCTGCTCAGTGTACAGATGAGCGCGTTAATCAAGTTACACCTACATTATTTAGTCGCTTCCCAGATGCACCTAGTTTGGCTAGTGCTGATGTGGCAGAGATAGAAACCTTAGTGCGTTCTACAGGATTTTATCGGAATAAAGCAAAGAATATTCAAGCAGCTTGTCGGATGATTGTCAGCGAGTTTGGTGGAGAAGTGCCAAGGCAGATGGAAGAATTGTTAAAACTTCCGGGCGTGGCACGTAAAACTGCCAACGTAGTTCTTGCTCATGCTTTTGGAATTAATGCTGGAGTAACAGTTGATACTCACGTCAGTCGCCTTAGCCAACGCTTGGGCTTGACTAAGTACGCAGATCCTATCCACATTGAACGAGATTTAATGCGCCTACTCCCACAACCAGACTGGGAAAATTGGTCAATTCGGTTAATATATCACGGTCGCGCTATTTGTAAGGCACGCAATCCTGCTTGTCAGGCGTGTGAGCTAGCTGACATTTGTCCTTCAGCCACTCTTCCTCAAATTAAAGTTCTGACAAATGGATAGCAAAGGAGACAAGGAGACGCGGGGACGCAAAGACACGGGGAGGGGGAGATGGGGAGGCTGGGGAAGCTGGGGAGCAGAGGGGCAGGGGAGAACTACTAACTACTGTACAGGCGGGTTTAAAAGAGAAATTGTCGGTTCTAGCTCAAAGTTAATCAATAAAACCACTACCCACTAACCACTAACCGATCCTATCCGATAGAATGGAAAATGCTGTCTTCAATTAAATTAGAAACCCTATGGCCAAAAAGAGCATGATTGAGCGCGAGAAAAAACGCGCCAAGATGATCAGTAAATATGCAGCAAAACGAGAAGCTTTGCTAGAGGAATTCCGCAAAACAGAAGATCCAATTGATAAGTTGGAGATTCATCGCCAAATTCAACAACTACCACGCAACAGTGCACCTAGCCGCCGCCGTAATCGGTGTTGGGTAACCGGTCGTTCTAGAGGAGTTTACCGTGATTTTGGTTTGTCTCGGAACGTTTTGCGGGAATGGGCGCACGAAGGACTTTTACCTGGAGTTGTCAAATCTAGTTGGTAGTTAGCTGGTTGTTACTTGTTGATAGGTTTTAGTTATTGGTTATCTACTACTAACTACTAACTACTAACAAAGTATTATTGACCACAACACCGATCAATTCCCAAACTTTCTAAAAGTAGATCGCTGACGGCGTTAGCGATCGCAAATTCTCCATAAAAGCTTTTGGAAAAATCAAACGACTGCATCTCTGTGACGATAGCAATTACCAGAGAACCTAGATCGTTTTCTCCCTCCATTCTTTGCCGAACAAAAATCTGTGCTGCCCGTTCGGCAATCTTTTGATTAATAATTTCTGGGAGAAACTCTTCATCGAGCCACCTATGCAACCTTTGTCGTAACCATTCGCCCTCAAGCTCTGGATTTTTTGGTGGTGGTAGGGTAATGGGTGGAATTGGTTCAGTCATATCTTTATCTTTGTTTCAATTCCTGATAGGGATTAATATAGAACCACTTCCATCCAAAATCGTAAAACCATGATAGATTTTGACTAAATTATACACTGCCGCTTGTAGTTGCCAAAATGCACACTGATAGCAAATAACAACTGCTAGCATCAAATTGCCCTCTTGAGAGGCTTTTTTGATTTGTGGCTTATTTATGCAATATGATATCGCCTCTATCATTCAAGGCTACGCTCAAGGCTATTTTCTCATGGCTGACGAGGATAATGTCTTGGGTTGGTATGGAAGTCGCGATCGCACTCTCATTCCTCTAGATGAAAGATTTCGCTACCCCAAATCGCTACGGCGTGTCCTTAATCAACAGCGGTTTGTAGTGGCGATTAACCGCGACTTTCAAGCCGTTGTCGAGGGTTGTGCTCAAAGAGAATTTACTTGGATTTCACCAGAGTTAAAGAAAATATACTGGAAACTTTACCAAGCAGGTTGGGCGTATAGTTTTGAAACCTGGCAGGATGATGAACTAGCTGGGGGAATTTTAGGAATTGCAATTAATGGTGTTTTTATTGGGGAATCAATGTTTTATCGCATTCCTGAAGGTTCTAAGGTGGCGATGGTAAAGTTGGTAGAAAGGTTGCGGGAGAGGAAATTTGTGATGTTCGATGCGCAAATGATGAATCCCCATTTGGAGAGGTTTGGAGCTTATCGGGTAAATGATCAAGAGTATCAAGAGCTACTTGAGAAAGCGTTGCTCATCAAATGTTCCTTAGTTTAAAAAAGGAGTATCGATTAATTGCAAAAGCACTTGCCGAAACTCCAGGAAACTTTCTATACAGAAATTCCTATTACATATTGTTTGGGAATCACCGTGGCAGACTACAACGGTGGTTGCTTGACTTTGAAAGCACCATTAGAAAAAAATATCAATCACAAGCATACTGCTTTTGCAGGCAGTCTTAATATTTTAGTGACGCTTGCAGGCTGGGGACTACTTTGGCTTGTTTTACAAGAACAAGAAATTGAGGCAACAATTGTTATCCAAAATAGTCGAATCTCCTACCTTAAACCTGTTACCAAAGATTTCTTGGCAAGTTGTAATAAACCTAACCATACGCATATCTCTCAATTTCTCAAGTCCTTAAAAAACAGAGGCAAAGCAAGGATAGAGCTATGCTCCCAGATTTGGGAAGCAGAAGAATTAGCTGTAGAATTTCAAGGACGGTACGTTGCTTTTGTAGATGACTATGAAGAACTAACTCGACGTTCTGTTACCAAAGTCAAACTCGCCCATTCTCCTTTCTCGTTGTAGCTGCGAACCATTCTTTGGCGCAAATTTGGCTCAATTAACCAACCTACTTCCAACACAAAAGCTTGACGTAATTGTACTTTGAGTGGGGAAGTAGCAGAAGCACCATCAGGTAACAGCAAGACTTGCACCTGTTTGTGTGGATCTTGGTCAAATTTAAGTATAGAACCCTCAATGACAGCAGCAGAAGTTATTGTCCGACTGTCAAAACTGAGACTTTGAACTAGTCTGCCAGCATTATCCAGTTGTAACTTTAAGGTTGTAGAGTAGGTATCAGGCGATTGCCAATCTGGATATATTGTTACTGCTTCACCATGCCATTCTCCTAATAAAGATTCTACGCTGACAGGTGGGCATTCTAGTTTTGGGGTTCCGGCTAAGTATTCGCGAATCAGGGTAAATTGGTTTAGCTGACCATTTTTATCAAACAACTGTACAAGGCGCAAGCGACGATTTTCAGAAATTAAACCAAGTTCTGCCCCAAATTCAGAAAATGGTGCTAATTGAATCGAACCTTGAGAAAAGGCACCATTTTGAAAAAACAGTACACCTCGTCCTAAAGAACTGTATTCTAAAACCCTTTCATTTCCACCCAAGCTAATAGTCTGACGAATTGTTTGGTTGTTATTCAACCCTTCCAAAGAAACAACGCTAGGCGGATCTTCTAAAATTTCACCTTGGGCAGACACACGAGTGAATGAACCTTGCCATTCACCAAGATTTTGCAGCAAACATTCCCATTGAGATTTCATATAACTTTTGTCCTTTGTCCTTTGTCATTTATCATTGGTGAAGCATAAAGGACAAATAACCAATCACCAATAATTAACTTTTAGCAAATCGCCGTACAGCAAATAAACTCCCCAACAGCCCTACTGTTGCGCCAAAATTCAGGAGAATCACGGGCAATAATAGAGTTTGTAAAGGAGTCAGTTGCAAACCGTTAGTGATAAATTTAATGAATTCTGGCTGATTAGCTAATAAATTACCAAGAAATTGCTGAATCAGACTGATGCAACCCCAGGCGATCACCCCACCAACCACACCAAAAGTAATTCCTTGGAGGATAAACGGTAGATAAATCCAAGTAGAAGTAGCTCCTACCAGTTGCAAGATTTCAATTTCTTGCCGTCGTGCCATAACTATCAATCCAATAGTGGTAGAAGTGACAGCGATCGCGCTGGAAGTGAGAATGATGGTAATAGTTAATGTCATCCAATTCAAACCTTGATGCAGTTGGGCGATGCGCCTAACAGCTTCATCCACATACTGTACTGCATCCACTCCCCGCAACTTTACTAATTGTGTTGCCAAAGTTGACACCACCTCAGAGTTACGCGCCTTCACCTTCAATTCATCCACAAGAGGATTTTCTCCTAACTGCTGAGTAGCAGCTTCGATATTAGAAATCCCCAGTTCCTTAACTAATCTACTCCAAGCTTGCTCTTTAGTAATAATTTTGGTATCTGCTACTTCTGGCATTCTTGCCACCAGCGGTTCAATACTTTCTGCCTGCGCACTCGAATCGAGATAAACTGATACTTCCAGTTGGCTACCGAATTGGTAAAGTAGTTTTTCTACTTGCCAAGAAGTTTGCAAACTCAAGCCGAATAAAAATAGTAATACCGTAACAGTACTGATAGCAGCCCAGTTCATCCAGCCGCCACGTCGCAAACCAATCCAAGTTTCTTTGAGCAAATAATCTAGTTTTGTGAGAATTGTCAACACACCACAGCCTCACCAGCATTTAAAATTGACAAGACAATAAAATTTCACGTCTTCTTGCCGCGAGATAATAACACTTTTTATACTCTGTAGTAGGTAAACCAGACAAATAGGGACTGGGGAACAGGTGACAGGTGACAGGGAACAGGGCAAAAGGACACGGAAGGTGAGTTGAAGACATGAAGAATCATGAATCACGTTCTTGCTCCTTGTCCCTGTGTCCTCTTCCCAGTACCCAATTCCCGAAATATCATTTGCATATCTTCCTGGTTGCTAAAATTGAATTAAAGCGGAATCATTTCCAATCCATATAAGTGAGTTAAAAGAGCATGCCTCTGGAAATTGCTGTTGAAAAGAAAAAGTTACAAAATCCGCCCTTGGAACTGCATTATCTGGGCGATCGCGTTCTGCGCCAAGGAGCTAAACGTGTTGCAAAAGTAGATGATGAAATCCGCAAGCTGGCACGGGAAATGCTACAAACCATGTATAGCCAGGATGGTATTGGTTTGGCTGCGCCCCAAGTGGGAATTAACAAACAAATAATTGTCATTGATATTGAACCAGATAACCCAGCTAACCCGCCATTGGTGCTGATTAACCCAATTATTAAACAGGTTAGTAGTGACATTTGCGTTGCTCAAGAAGGATGTTTGAGTATTCCGGGGATCTATATGGATGTGAAGCGCCCCCAAGTTGTAGAAATCTCCTATAAAGATGAGCAGGGACGTCCTAAGACTTTAAAGGCTGGAGAGCTACTTGGACGTTGTATTCAGCACGAAATAGATCACCTCAATGGCGTGGTATTTGTAGATCGTGTTGAGAATTCTTTGGCTTTAGCGCAGGAGCTATCGAAGCATGGCTTCTCCTATCGAACTGTCAAACCGATCGCATAGGATGGTGTGCTTGTGAATGTCATGACTCCAAAGAGTGGATTATTCCTTGCTTGCTCTTGCATAGCAGCGATCGCAGCCGTCGGTTCAATCTTTGAACTTACTTCCGGACAACCAGATCTCGGCAACCAAACCACTGCTATTATCTTAGCGTTAAGCATTCCACTGACAGGATTATTTTTCTTGGCCGCAGTCAAGGATGCTAAAGCTAATATTAATAAATAAGCATCAGGTTTTAAATCAAAAGGAAAAGGGAAAAAGGAGAAATATATCCTTTTACCTTTTACCTTTTTTATGTTTTTTAACTAAAAAAGGCAGACGGCAGTAAGCACAGAGAAGTTGGAGCGGAGGCTTCCTCCGTTAGCGTAAAACCCTGCGGGCATGGCTGCGCTTACCGCTGCTTAAAAGGAACGTCCTAAGCCAAACTGATTTTGAGAAGTCATTTCTATCCGACATAATGCTGGTGGATAGGCGTTAAATATACAAGTGTAGGTTGCTAAACGGTCTTTTTGATAATTAAAAACCCGAATATTGTAACCGTAGTTTCTCGCAACACTACCTAGATGATTCACAAAATTATAACGCTCCAGATAGTCTAATAAGCTCCAAAGTTGTTGATTTACGATTAAATCTACTCGTGCAGGTTGATTGTTGATTGCTGGGTATGCTATCCAGTTATCTAGAAGTTTATTTTCGGAATTTTCTTGCGCCCACCACAAACTGGGAACAGTTATATTTCCTTGGTTTATAGTGTTAGCTGTAATTACAGAGCCTTTTGGATTTGTCAATAAATCTAATTCTAGAGGCGCATCAGAAGCAACTGGAATCGGTGGAGTTACTGCTAATAAAGGTTGAATTGAAACTACACTAACCGTAGTCAGGTAGATGCCGAATAATAAAGCAGATAGGCGCATATTATCGTTGATTTTAAATTCTGGATTGTTACCTTCACAATCTCAAAATTTCAATATTATCTATCTAGTTTAATCATTTAATAACTACAACATAAATAGAATTCATACTGAATCACCTTTAATAACCTAATGGGTGTTTAAAGTTACCAATCGCTTGATTAAGCTCCTGAGCGATCGCCAATAATTCCATCTCACGCCATCGCTTGCCAACAATTTGCAGCCCAATCGGTAAACTATTCTGGGTTTGCCCAATGGGAATCACCACAGCAGGATGGCTGCTCAAATTAAAGGGCATTGTGTAAGCACCGTTTGCAACTCCATGAGGATAAAGCTTGCCTGCAATATCAATGGCACTCCAAGCTGGGCGATGGGTAAACGCAGGAGTTGCCGCTACAGGAGTGAGCCACACATCCCACGGTTCCAGTGCTTCGTCAATTTGGGCAATGAAGCGATCGCGCTCAGTCAGAGTCTCGAAATATCCTTTTAGGCTTGGGTTTAATAGCTCAGGTAAGAGACGACTGAAATCTCCCAATTTACGGAGTTCTTTGTCGCCTTGAGTTGCAGTACGAAAAATCTGCTGCCAAGCGCGACGCAAATTATATCGATTTACTGGTTGAGCGTAGATGTTGATATATGCAGCCATCCGCCCGTAGAGGTTCAGTGTTTTTGATAAATCAAAATCTTTAGGAAGCCAGCGTTCAATATATGTACCTGCTTGAGAAAGCTTTTGCGCGATCGCAGCCATTGCATCTCGAATTTCAGAAGCGACAGGTACTTCTGTCCATTCGTCAATCCAAGCAATTTTGAGATCTCGCAAAGACTTCCCAGAAGGCATATCAAGCGAAATTGGGGGAACATCAGGGCGACGCAAATCGGCACCTGCTATTAATGAAAAACAGAGTCGAATATCTTCGAGCGATCGCGCAAAACATCCCACAGTTATCATTTGCCGCAGACAGTATGGCATTCCCGGTACTTCTGGAATCATTCCGGCTGTGGAGATGCGGCGATCGGTTGGTTTCAAGCCATAAACACCACAAAAATGAGCAGGCTGGCGAATGGAACCTGCAATATCATTACCGATATCTAACGGTGAAAGTCCAGCTGCAACCGCAGCAGCGCTGCCTCCAGAACTGCCGCCCGCTGTGTAGTCAAGATTCCAGGGATTATTTACCCGTGGAAACAGAGAATTTGTACTCTGAAAATCACCAGCCAGTTCCGCCATATTCGTTTTGCCGAGAATGACTGCTCCAGCTGCCCGCAACCTTGATACAACAGTGGCATCCTGTTGAGGAACGTAGTCTTTGAGGGGAATGTAACCCGCTGTGGTACACAATCCTGCCGTCTCGAAAATATCTTTAATCGTAATGGGTACACCATGCAGGATGCCCCAGTTTTCACCTCGCGCTAAAGCTTGATCAGCTTGTTTGGCTCGTTGACGGGCGCGTTCTTCATCTAGCGTGCAGATGGCGTTAAGTTTAGAGTTATTTTTGGCAATTTGGGCTAAATGGGCATCCAGCACTTCAACCGCCGAAACAACGCGATCGCGGATCATTTGAGCAAGTTGATGGGCAGGCGTAAAAACTAGATCGCTCATGATTTTATTGGGTGTTATGAAGGCAGAAGGTAAAATTCTATTCCTGTTAGAACTTGATACTTTGGCATCTTAATGTTTAATTATGTCCACCTACTTATACCGACATTTGCAAAACATAGAGATGGAGATTAAAACCGAGACTACGCCAAAACGCCAAAGCGATATCGTTGTTAGGCAAAACATTCAATTCGATGTTGCTTGCTCCTTGCTCAATGGCTGAGTTAATTGTCTTGCTAGCCAATTGTGTTCCGTATCCACGTCGATGCATTGATTGTCTAATGAACAAATCAAAAATTCTTGCAAACTTTTGATCTGAACCAGGGTGGAATAGCATCACTTTGAAATCAACAAAGCCAATGATTTCGTTATCGAGCAGAGCAAACCAATAACTACGCTCTCCTGATAATGATTGCTGATGGACATTGATAACCCATTCCGCAGGTGGTTCTGATGAGCCTATAGTTTCGTACATTTCTTTGTAGAGATGCCTCATTACAGGCACCTCATCAGCAGATGGAGATCTGAGCTTAATTTGTGCCACTGTAAATGTCCTTTGTTAGCTTGCGATTCAAGATATTCGAGATGTTAATGCCTAATTTCAGGTAAAGTCTAATGACGATTGAATGCCAGTTGATTCTTTTAGAAGAGATAGCAGAATTTCTCAATCGCTTCTTCGCTGTTGAGCATTTTTCACAAGGAGAAAAGGGAGGTGTGTATTTATCATCATCGCGTCCTGTAAAACGATTAGGATTAGCACTAGAACCTGAGACACAACTACAGGAATGGGCGATCGCTCAAAATTTAGATGCACTTTTTTTACATCGTCCTTGGAAACTCCAACCAGGGCAACTTCCATCTGATATCGGCGTGATTTCCTACCATTTGCCATTTGACGAGCGCTTAACAATTGGTTTTAATCCTCGGTTGGCACAAGTATTAAATATATCTAAATTAGAAGTTTTGGGAGAGAAAGAAAGTAGAGCGATCGGGATGCTAGGAGAAATTCCAGTTCAAAGCTTTGAGAGTTTATGTAGTTGTGTAAGCCAAGTATTTGGTGGGTATGAGCAAGTACGTTCAGTTATTTGTAAAGAAGTGAAGCGTGTTGCTATTGTTGGTGCAATGACAGATTTATTAGTACGTGACGCAGCAGCCCGTGGTGCTGATGTTTACATAACCGGACAATTACGACAACCAGCCGAGGAGGCAATGCGAGAAACTCAAATTGGAGCGATCGCTGTTGGGCATCGTCGTAGTGAAGTGTGGGGTTTAAGAGCGCTGGCTGGGGTACTGCAAGAACGATGGTTGAGATTAGAGGTAGTTTTGAGCCACTTCGATTAAGAGGACAAGGGGAAAAGGGGACACCCAGACGCGGGGAATGTAAATAAAGATTTCTCCCACTCCCCCATTCTCCCCCTCTCCCTAATCCCTATTCACTTATATCTGCCGCTAGATGGTGTTTTGCAATTCTTCTCACCAAGGGGCGATGAGCGGATAACTGATAAACTGACAAAATCTCATTAAAATCGCAAAGGGTAAGGAAAGGATATGCATGATTAAATCTTGGATGGTTATTGCGGGTGTAGCTTTATTAGTTGCTTTGGGTGCTAACTTCATTACTCCTGGCGATCGCAAATGGTTTAAACGTTTACAAAGGCCTAGATGGCTCACGTTTGAGGCAGCAATTCCAGTTATTTGGACTATAGTATTTGTTTGTGGTGCTTGGTCAGCCTATATTATTTGGGAAAATAACCCCGGAAGCACCCAGACTTGGATTTACATGGGCTTATATTTACTTTTAGAAATTGTTACTGTTGCCTACACTCCCGCCATGTTTAGGAATCGCAGTCTCAGATTAGGTACGATTCTCGGTGGAACAGGTTTTATCATAGCGGTGATACTCGCGATCACTGTTTTACGAGTTTCTGGTTGGGCAGCACTATTGCTTGTACCTTATTTATTGTGGAGTCCAATTGGAACTTATACCACTAAGGTAATGGAGCGCCTTAATCCTCAAGATATTTGAAAGTTAAGTAGGGGCGAATTTATTATCAAAATCTGTCTTCTGTGACCAAGATTACAATCAAACCCGCTCTTAAACTAGTTGGTAGTTATTCCATCCCTACTAACTACTGTACGGGCGGGTTTAAAAGATAAATTGTCGGTTTTAACCCGAAGTTAATCAACAAAACCCGCCCCTACTAACTACTATCCAATTAATAATCCAACCAGCGACTGATTAAACTCGTACCTTAAATTGACAAAATTGCCGTGTATATCTTGACAAAATACACATCAAAAGGTAGCGAGTATGATTCCATCTTGGCTAGTAATTGGGGCTGTAACTTTTTTAATCGCATTTGGTAGTTTCTTTATCACACCACGCGATGTCAAATGGTTTGCACGTTTAACTCGCCCTCGCTGGTTGGTTTTTGAGCCGTTAATTCCGCTGATTTGGACTGTAATTTTTATTTGTGGTGCGGCGTCTGCAACTATTGTTTGGGAAAAAAATCCAAGCAGTATGATGACTTGGCTATTCATGGGTTGGTATTTACTGCTGGAAATTATCACCATTACCTACATACCTCTGATGCTGAGAAATCGCAGTCTTCGGGTTGGTGAAATCATTGGATGGGTTGGTTTAATTTTAGGTGTGTTGCTCGCAATCTCAGTTTTGCCAATTTCTTGGTTAGCAACGGTGTTACTTATTCCCTATCTAGTCTGGAGTCCAGTTGGTGCATATACCACTGAGGAATTAATACAATTAAACCCAGAAGATGCCTAGTTATGATGAGGCAGATTATATGCTCATGCTTCTGACATCAACTTCTTATACAGCGAGCAGGATAGCCAACTAGAATCTCACCCAGATTGATGATTTACCACACCTATACGCCGCGATCGCCCCTGTTAAAGTTCGTGGAGTTTTTATGGATTCGGGAAGGTTATAACGTATCGAAGGCGCAAGCCCATTTGTTGCCAACGGGTTCTATGGAGTTAGTTATCAACCTGCGTGAGAACTCAATTCCCCTTTTTGATCGACACAGCCGACTACAGCACGGGAACGCACGCGGCAGTATAATCTGCGGAGTTCATTATTATTGAGGTTGATAGTCAGGTTTCCGTAATGGGTGTGCATTTCAAGGCGGGTGGAGGTACGCCATTTTTTGCCCTGCCCACTGGAGAATTACACAATCAGATCCTATCGTTGGATGAATTATGGAATCACCGCGCTGCTGAAGTGTGCGATCGCCTGCTTGAAGCCCCAAACATAGAAACTCGTTTTCTAGTTTTAGAGCGATTTCTCCAGAGTTTGATAGGGGAGTCGCCCTTCCCGCAGGTGCGCCTCCGTTGGAGACTCACGTTGATTACAAATTACGAATTACGAATTGGTATTAGTTGGACTCAAATTTTTGAGATTTTAAAGATTCAGTATACTTAAACTTAGGTGCTTAAAATTACGATTTAGCATTAATAAATCCTTGGAGCTAGGGAGCTATGTCTACTCCACTCTCAAACAATCCAACTATGATGGATTGGAAAACACTTTTGACACCGAAAAGACTTGGTAAAGAGCAACCAGAAAACCTTCAATTTGGTCGTACTCCCTTTCATAGAGACTACGATCGCCTAGTGTTTTCTTCTCCTTTTCGTCGTCTCAAAGATAAAACCCAAGTCTTCTCTTTACCCACAAATGATTATATTCGTACTCGTCTGATTCACAGCCTTGAAGTTTCTTGTGTTGGTAGATCTCTAGGCAGGATGGTTGGAGAGCAATTGGTAAGAAAATATCGACTCAATGAGTATGGATTTAGTGCTTCCGATTTTGGTGATATTGTCTCTGCTGCCTGTCTAGCTCATGATATTGGTAATCCTCCTTTTGGTCATTCTGGAGAAGACGCTATTCGCACAGGATTTGAATCATGGTGTAGCACTATTTTTCATTCTAAAAAGGAAATCTTAACCAAAGCTCAAAAAGCTGATTTTGATTTATTTGAAGGTAATGCCCAAGGCTTTCGGATTATTACAAAACTAGAAATGCCGCAAAGAAAAGGAGGGATGCAACTCACCTGTCCAACATTAGCCGCTTTTACAAAGTACCCTCAAGAATCTTTTATTTCAAAGCATATACTGAATGGTTATGTAGGTAGAAGTGTAGAAAAATATGGTTTTTTCCAAGCAGAAAAAGAATTATTTACCGAAGTAGCAGAAACAGTAGGGCTCATCCGTCGTAATCATAATACAGCCTGGTGGTCTAGGCATCCACTGGCATTTCTTGTTGAAGCCGCAGATGATATATGTTACTCCATTATTGATATAGAAGATGGTTATCGGATGGGCTATATTCCATTTGATGAAGCTAAAAATTTACTAAATGAAATTGCCCAGGTTGATGATTTAGAAAATTCTTTAGAAAGTAAAGCAGAAAAAGTAAAGCGCCTACGTGCTAAAGCTATAAACAATCTGATTGAAGAAACTATCAGGACTTTTCTAGATAATGAAGACAGTTTACTTAAAGGAGAATACGACCAAGGATTACTAACTCAAAGCATTTACGCTCAACATCTTAAAAAAATTGCCGAAGTAAGCCGTATTTCTGTTTTTCAACATCCTGATATTGTAGGTATAAAAATTGCCGGATATGAAGTTTTAGGAAAACTATTTGCTGAATTTGTTAATGCAGTTTTATATGACAGCAACAAAGGCAGATTGATTCTTTGTATGCTTCCTCAAGAGTATCACCCTGATGATAACGACGATATATATAACAAAATTCTGAGAATTACAGACTATATATCTGGCATGACTGATTCTTATGCTACTAGTGTATTCCAGCAAATTAGCGGTATTTCTTTGAGATAGAAATTCATCTTTATTTACCTTAGAAATCAAACCCTCGTTACCAGGTTCAACCTGGTAACGAGAATTAGAGCCTCTGGCTCTTGTTGAGAATGGTACAAGGTGTCAGATCGCACAATATGCAAGGTTAAGTCTGTAGATAATACTTATGGATATTGTATATAAAAACCCTATATATTCTGACGATAAGTGGCTGCAATGCTTTTATATCGTTATTGAGAGAAATATAATACAGTAATACATGTATAATAAATAACTATACATCTTATGCTATCGGTGAGGGCAAGGTTGGAAAGTTAATTATGAGAGAACAGTATGAGGTGTCTCACGACTCTTGAAGAGATGAAAAAGATGATATTTTCTTTGCTTACAGTTACATTTGGAACAATTCTTAATGCTGGCTGTGAAAGCAATGCTTGTGAAGACATGGCTTTGAACAGTTTCGGTATGCTAATCGTATTGAAATTACGGACAACCACAACGAGATTTTACGTAAAATAGACAAGCCAACAGAAATTCATGCCCTGGTTGACTTTGCTATATCCCACAAATCAGGCTGGAGTACTCCTTGGGCAGGTGCTCCTATTGCGCTTGTACAAGCTAACTTTTATCAAGGAGATTAAATAGCAATTTAAGAGGGATATCATAGTTGTTGAGTCTTAGAAGCCATCATATTTAAATCTTCAATTTTGACAACAGAGCTGGAACTTAAAAATTCTGAAACTATCACCCCATTAGCAACAATAAAATCTATTGCTGATAGCAGCTAATAAATTCTCTAATTACCCAGCCCCATACTCTGTACTTACCATTGTAATAGCCGCCCACTTTAGCCCAAGGGCGATTTTGGCTGTCATAAGCTATTTTGAGAATATCGACTTGTCTGCCATTTTTGAGAACATTTATTATATGACCATTCGGTTTATCACGTACATTGAGTGGAGTTCCAGTTGGATCTGTTACTTTACAAATTATTTCCGCTTTTACAGATGATAATGTCAAAAATCCAAGTAACCCTGTAGCAGATAGTAGTAAGAGTGTTTTTTGTAAAAGGAAATTTTTCATATTTTTGTTGAGTTGGTGAAGTATGTTCAGTAAGTTTTGACACATATTTTTGTACTAATAGTTTTCCCAAAAACTCTACTAATATTTACATACTGAGAACTTTCTATAATCTCTTAATAGGCGAAAGAAACGATTTCTTCACCCTTCTTACCCCCACCATCCCCCCTCGGCAACGATAAAATCACAAAGGTGACACCTATCCTGCCTGAGTAATGATGAAAGCCGATATCCAACTTACCGAAACCAGCCAATCTACTCTCCAACGCCCCGAACTACTCGCCCCCGCAGGTAATTGGGAATGTGCGAAAGCAGCTGTAGAAAATGGTGCAGATGCAATTTACTTCGGTTTGGATCGGTTTAATGCACGGATGCGAGCAGAAAATTTTACTGAGGCTGACTTACCAGAATTAATGGAGTATTTGCATTGTCGCGGTGTAAAGGGCTATGTTACCCTCAATACGCTTGTTTTTCCCCAAGAATTGAGAGAGGCAGAACAATATATCCGTTCGATTATTGCGGCGGGTGTCGATGCGGTAATTGTCCAAGATATAGGTATTTGTCGTCTCATTCGTCACCTTTCTCCTGATTTTCCTATTCATGCATCTACGCAAATGACTATTACGAGTGCCGCAGGTGTGGAATTTGCGGAGTCGCTAGGGTGTAATTTGGTTGTGCTTGCCCGTGAGTGTTCTTTAAATGAAATCAACAAAATCCAAAGTCAATTGGCGTATAGGGGAGCATCGCTTCCATTAGAAGTTTTTGTTCATGGTGCTTTGTGCGTAGCTTACTCTGGGCAGTGTTTAACAAGTGAAGCACTGGGAGGACGTTCTGCTAACCGGGGCGAGTGTGCTCAAGCTTGCCGGATGCCTTACGAGTTAATTGCAGATGGGGAAGTTGTAAATTTAGGCGATAAAAAATATCTTCTCAGTCCCCAAGATTTGGCAGGGTTAGATGTTTTGCCTAATTTAGTAAAGTCTGGAGTAAGCTGTCTCAAAATTGAAGGGCGGTTGAAGTCTCCAGAGTATGTTGCTAATGTCACTCGTGTTTATCGGCAAGCGCTGGATCGGGTGATGGAAGAAAGGCAGACGGCAGACGGCAGTAGACGCGGTAGACGCGAAGCGGCTTCCGTTCAGCGAAGCTGTTCCCGAAGGGTAGGTACGGCTTCCGTAGGTAGGCAGAAGGAAGAAGACATAAGGCAGACGGCAGACGGCAGATGGCAGAAGGAAGGAAAGGAAATTAGCTTGATGCCCGCGTTTTCTCAGGAACACTACAACTTGGAGATGGCTTTTTCTCGCGGGCTTTATACTGGGTGGTTCCGTGGAATTAACAATCAAGAATTGGTTCACGCTCGTTTTGGCAAAAAGCGTGGTGTTTATATAGGAGAGGTAATCCGGATTGGAAATGACCAAGTAATCGTGCGAACGCAAGTACCAGTGAAGCCAGGTGATGGTGTAGTTTTTGACTGCGGACATCCAGAGGCGAAGGAAGAAGGTGGTCGTATATATGCGGTACAAATGAAGGGTAAGGAAGTCGTGCTGACGTTTGGGCGGCGCGATTTGAATTTGCGGCGTGTGCATGTAGGCGATAAGGTTTGGAAAACCAGCGATCCAGAACTTGATAAACAATTACGTCAGAGTTTTGCTGGGGATACACCACAATTTCAACGTCCGATTCATATCGAAGTGCATGGGGAAAGTGGGGAGAATTTAATTGCGATCGCTCGTGATGAAATTGGTCACATTGTTCAAGTAGAATCTTCAATGCCACTGGTAGAAGCACACACCAAACCCCTGACTTTAGAACGTTTGCAGGAACAATTTAGTCGTCTTGGCAATACTCCTTTTTATTTGGGCAATTTGTCAAATCACTTAAATGGAAATGTGATGTTGCCTGTGAGTGAGTTAAATCGAATGCGGCGGGAAATTGTCACGCGGTTGGAAGAATTGCGAAGTCAACCTCAACGCTGGCAAATAAACCCCTATGCTTCTTTGAAAGACTTACTTCCCTCCTCCTTAACTAATTCCCCAAGCACTCCATCTCTTATAGTGCTGGTACGAAATCTCCAGCAACTCCAAGCTGTACTCCAAACGGGAATTGAGACAATTTATTGTGAATTTGAAGATCCGCTCAAGTATCGCGAGGCAGTGCAGATGGTACGGCAGCAAGGGGAGCAGGGGAGCAGGGAAGCAGGGGAGCAGGGGAGAAAAAATTCTTCTACCATCTGGGTTGCACCTCCCCGCATTACTAAACCAGGAGAAAACTGGATTTTGCAGCAGGTGCGTTCCTGCGAGGCGGATGGATATTTGGTGCGGAATTACGATCACTTGCAGTTTTTTGCTGAAGCTCGTTGCATTGGAGATTTTTCTCTCAATGTTGCTAATCCGCTAACAGCAGATTTGTTTAAAAATCACTTTGGCTTGGAACGCCTAACCGCATCCTACGATTTGAATATTAGCCAATTGGAAGACTTGCTGAAGAGTTCTCCTCCCGACTGCTTTGAGGTGACAATTCATCAGCATATGCCGATGTTCCATATGGAACATTGTGTATTTTGTGCTTTTCTATCTTCGGGGACGGATTTTCGTAACTGTGGGCGTCCATGTGAAAAATATGAGGTAAAATTACGCGATCGCGTTGGTACAGAACATATTCTTCATGCTGATGCCGGGTGTAGAAACACGGTCTATAATGGCACAGCCCAAACTGGAGCAGAATACGTACAGCATCTTATAAAGCTTGGATTGCGGCACTTCCGGATTGAATTTTTGAATGAGCCTCCTGAGCAGGTAAATCAAACGATACATCACTACCAGCAATTACTGCGAGGCGAGTTGACAGGTTCTCAATTGTGGCGCGATTTGAAGTTGCAAAATCAGTTAGGGGTGACTCGCGGTTCTGTAACCCATCGGTGAAAATTATTTTAGCTTTATGCCTATTTGGTGTTTTTTAACTTAGTAGAGTTTTGCGTAAACTTTTAGCGTTTTTAAACGCAGAGGTACGCCAAGGAAGCGCGGAGGTACGCAGAGTTTTCTCAAGTTTAATTCACTACGAATTAATAAAACACTGTACTTAGATGGCGTTTTGTACGATCGCCACATTTTCAATCAAGTTACCAACTAACACACGCTCTGTGCGCCCATCGGGATGAATCGCGTAAATGGTGCTGCCGTTGGTATAGACAATTGTGCCGTCTTCTCCTAAGTCAAAGGATAAAACTCCTTCTGCTATAACTTCGGCTACACCATTTGTTAATTGTCGTACCAACTGCCACGATCGCGGCACCCAAGCAGGGGCATCTTTTTCGTCAAATTTGTTATCTCCTATCATTTCGGGAGTCAGGAACTCACCCCAAACTTTCATCTGCTGTTTGCGATCGAGAGATTTTCGTGTACCTGCTGCCATTAAAGGTTTACCGGTATAAATTTGAGTAAAAAAGTTTAGCCATTGAAAAATTGCGTAGGCAAGCCGTAAAGGTATGAGGATAATTTCCCGGAACAATCGCAGCAAGTTCACCTGTTGTTTGGGACGGAAGGGACGACGAATATAATATAGTGTGCCGTCTGCCTTCATGCGCGGCCCCAAGAAATCGTATTTACGATCGCTTACTAAAGTGGTGATGTCTTTTTGATCGCAATCTAGTTTTTCGATGGTGAAAGGAGCGCGATCGCATACGAAGCCCTGACTATTACGTCCAATGCCTGCGGACTGAAATACTAAAGCCTTTGTTTTTCCAGGAATCCAGCATGGTGCCAAGTCAATTGAGTCTCCTTCTGTCACTTCATGGGGACGAGAACCGTTTTTTGGCATCATGGCGATATTGGCAATGCCACTGCGATGAATAGTCGTGCAAGCAATCAGTTCGTGTTCGGAGTGAAAACTCAAATATCCGACTTGAAAATCAGCGTTATGGAAAAGGCGTTGTTCATGCTCGCGTGCAGGTTCGAGTATAAAAATGCCGCCCACATCTCCTGCCTCCAGTGCATAAAGTAACTTACCCTTTTCTCCTTGGCAAAGGCTATTGATGACTAAATTCAGCTTTGCTTCAGGTTGTTGCTGCATTTGCTCCACAACACCAGGAGGCAACATCATTTCCATTAATCCCCGATTTTTCCATGCTTTGCGTCGCTGAGTTTGTAGCACTCGTTCCTGAACTGACTGCCCAAACTGGCTTTCATATTCGCGAACGGGTGCTTGAGGATATTTAAGATACAGTTTGCCTTGAGCCAGATACGCAATACTAAGATTCATTACTGGAATTCCCATTAGTGTACTTAGTATTCCCAAAAACTTATACAACTGACAAACATCATTAGGGTAAAGGGGATTGGGAAGGGAACACGGGGAATATTTTTAATAATTTCTCCGCGTCACCGTGTCTCAAACTTTCCGCGTCTTTCTTCCCCTCCTAATCCTTAGCTATCATTTTGTGACTTTGCGCAACACTCTAAAGAAAGGTTTTACATTTGCAATAAAAATCAATTAGGAATTTGGCTATGAAGTTATGTTATTGTTTTGTGAATCGGAAAAACTAAAGTTCATCCCAAGGTATGATGCCAAACTCCTTTAAACTCACCCTGAATTTGGAGGCAGAATTTTTTTTCCAGCAAGGTTTGCGAAGGAATAATGTCCAAAAGTTTGAAGCGGCGATCGCCAGCTTTGATAAAGCACTCAAGTGCAAGCCAGATTACCCAGAAGCCTTATTTCAAAAAGGCTTTGCTCTCGGTTCTTTAGGACATCACAAAGATGCGATCGCTTGTTTTGACGAAACCCTGAAATTACGTACCGATGACTGTTGGGTTTGGCACAACCGGGCGATCGCTTTAGGAAAGTTAGAACGTCACCTAGATGCTCTTAATAGCTTTGAGCGAGCCATTGAATTTAACCCCAATGCTGCTACTGCTTGGCATAATCGCGGGCTAACCTTGTGCGATTTGGGACTGTATGAAAAGGCGATCGCTAGTTTTGAGCGCACCCTAAAATTGCAAGCCGATGCCTATTGGGCATGGAACAACAGAGGTAATGCTCTCAGACAACTGAAGCGCTACGAAGAGGCTCTCAATAGCTATGATCGCGCCATTGAGTTCTTCGTGAATAATGTCTTGGCTTGGCATAATCGAGGCGTAACGTTGAATGAGTGGGGGCTTTATCACAAAGCCATTGCCAGCTTTGATCGTGCCTTGACAATTCAACCTAACCATCACAAAGCTCTACTAAACCGAGGTATGTCTTGGGAAAAATTAGGGCATTACGAAGATGCGATGGAAAACTATAATCAAGCAGCAGAGTTACAACCCAACGATCCTTTCGTTTGGTATAATAAAGCTCGCTGTTATGCCTTACAGAACAATATTGCAGCAGCAATTGAGAACTTGCAGCAAGCAATTAACCTCAGTCCTGAAACTTACCTGCCAATCGTCGCCAATAACTCAGACTTTGACATAATTCGCTCTGATGAACGCTTTCAAGCTTTAATCCAAGAGCAAAAATATTAGAGGTGTTGCGATCGTGTGAGGAGAATAACCTACAGACATCTACAGTATTTAGGAGCAAAACTGGAGAACTGGGGAATAGTTTAGAAGATTTCTCTTGTCACATTCCCCCTTGCTCCCTCATTAAACTTTTGAAACTTTTGATAAAAATATGGGGCATTTTATGTTAATCCAACCCCAGCTAATCAC
>NZ_JAYKTT020000048.1:0-29451 GCF_038404745.2 Chlorogloeopsis sp. ULAP02
ATTAAATGCATCTTGATGACACAAGCAATTCCTGACTATCATCAAAATCCTGACGATTTGAATTCCCAAAATCCCTTCTATTCCAGCTTTGCCAAAGGGAAAAAACAAAGGGAATACCAAATAGTTTCAATTTTTCGCGATGAGGGTAAAATAGCAACGCTTTCTGTGACTTGCTAAACCTTGTGATTAAAATTTGCGCCTACCCCCTGCCATTCTTTCTACGTTCTACACTTTCTGGTCAAAAAACTTCTTGTTCTGTTTTCATCAAAAAAGTTTGTTAATGAACTTAAAGATATGCTGTTTATCCCTTGTTACACCACCTCTGACTGTAGAAGTTGTCAAGAGTAGTTGAAGAATAAAGTGAATTCTGTCAGACTAGGTTTTATTTTTATATAACTATAGTAAAAAAAGGTAACTTAACAGGAAAAAATGTCTCATGCTATTGTTAACAATTGTAAAAATAGAGTCTTAAAGACTAGAAACATGATTTTTAGCTAGTTAGACTAGCAAACAGAGTACTTGTGCTGCTACTTATTAAAAATGTGTGGTTTTCTAGCCTAGATGATTCCAGTACAACTCATCCTGAAAAACTTCCTCAGTTATCGTGATACGACTTTAGATTTTCGCGGATTACATACTGCTTGTATTTGTGGAGCCAATGGTGCGGGTAAATCTTCCCTTTTGGAGGCTATTACTTGGGCGATTTGGGGAGAAAGCAGAGCTGCTTCTGAAGATGATGTCATCCACACTGGTACAAAAGAAGTGCGGGTAGATTTCACCTTCAAAACAAGTGGACAACAAACTTATCGGGTTATTCGCACCAGAGCGCGGGGTGGTAGTAGTGTTCTGGAATTTCAAATCGAAACGCCAAATGGTTTTCGTTCGCTGACTGGTAAAGGTGTCAGAGCAACGCAAGATTTAATTTTACAACATATAAAACTGGATTACGATACTTTTATTAATTCTGCTTACTTGCGCCAAGGTCGTGCAGATGAATTTATGCTTAAGCGTCCTAGTGAGCGCAAAGAGATATTAGCAGAGTTATTGAAACTTAATCAATACGATGAATTAGAAGAACGGGCAAAAGAATTATCGCGTCAGTTTAAAGCCAAAGCAGAAGAGTTAGAGCGTTCTATAGAGTCGATGAAATCTCAACTGCAACAGCGAGATGCGATCACCCAAAAACGTACTGAGTTAGAAAACGAATTGGAGCGGCTGCAACAGGTACAAGCTTTTGAAAATGTCCAATTACAAAGTTTGCAAGTTGTACAGCACCAACGCCAAAACTGGGAAGAGCAACTGAATTTTGTTAGGCAACAATACCAAAATCTCACAGGAGATTGCGATCGCCTTGAACAAGAGCGAGCCAACTCAAGAAGTCAGCTATCTTCATTAGAAGAGTTATTAACTCAAGAATCCCAAATCAAAGCTGGATACGCTCAGTTCCAAAGTTTGCAAACTCAAGAAGAAGCCATGAGCGCTAAATTTGCAGAATACACCCGCGCTCTTACAACTCGTCAGCAAAAGCAGCAACAGCTTAACAAACAAATTCACGATTTGGAACGGCAACTGCAACAAGCACAGGCGCAGTTGGAAGCTTTGCAACAACAACAACAGGAGATTCAGCAAACTCTGAGCAAGTCAGGGGAAGTAGAAGCAGCTTTGGCACAATTAGCAGCGGCACGTCAACACCTTGCCCAGCTAGATCAGTTGCAAATGCAAGTAGCTCCTTTGTTACAACAAAGGGCAACTTTACAAAGCCAAATAGATAAAACTCATGCCGGGTTAGTAGCACGATTAGAGCAACTAGAAGCCACACAGAATCAATTGCAACTTTCACGGCGACGTCAACCGCAACTACAACAAGCGGTAATGGAAGTAGCAGTACAGATTGAGGAATTAGAGAAAAAGCGGGTATATTTGCAACGAGTCCAAGAAAAAGGACAGGAAAGACGTCACTTTATTGAAAGATTGCAAGCACACCAACGGGATTTTGAAAGGCTGTTGGGAGAATTAGAGCAAAAATTGCAAATGCTCCAGACTCCGAATGCAATTTGTCCATTGTGTGAACGTCCTTTGGATGAACATCACTGGAATCGCGTGGTGGACAAAACTAAGACTGAGTACAAGGATACGGAAGAGCAGTTGTGGGTAGTTCGCGAACAAATGGCTGTCTCAGATCGAGAAATTCAGGTATTGAGGCAGGAATATCGCGAGATATCTCAGTTATTATCTCCCTATGATGGGTTGCGCGAACAAAGGGGACAATTGGCAGCACAGTTGCAAGCTACCACTGATGTTGAACAGCAAATACAACATATTGCCACAGAAAAGCAACAACTAGAGCGATCGCTGCAAATTGGAGACTACGCTCATAACAAACAAGCCGAACTCCGTGAGCTAGAACAATATTTGCAACAACTAAACTACAATGAGCAAGATCATGCCCTAGCTCGTAATGAAGTGGAACGCTGGCGTTGGGCAGAAATCAAGCAAGGGCAGATTAAGGATGCAACTAAGCGAGAAGCACAAATAGCAGCACGCCAACCTGAACTAGAAGCACAAATTGTCCAACTGCAAGCCACCATTGGGCAGGCGGCGAGTGATTCTGAATGCGCTCAAGAAATTGTTGCCTTAGATCGCTACATTAGCGAACTTGGCTACGATACAGAACAGCATAACAATCTACGAGCCTCCGTCCGTCAAGCCCAAGCTTGGCAGTTACGCCATCAACAACTACAAACCGCGCAACAACAATATCCGCAAATTCAGACAAGAGCGCAAGAACTACAGGTGGCTTTGCAAGCGAGGTGGGTGGAACGGCAAAAACTCAAACATCAAATCGACAGTATTGTTCATCAACTCCAAGAAACTGCCAACCCAATCGCCCAAATTCAAACTCTAGAACAGCAGTTAGCAATTCGCAGACGTCAACTTGACGAACAACTTGCCCAAGTTGGGCGTTTAGAGCAAATGGCTCATCAGTTGGAAGTTCTCAAGCATCAATACGAACAACAGCAACAACAACTGCAAGAAGTCAAGCACCAATATCGCACTTATCAGGAACTAGCACAGGCTTTTGGTAAAAATGGCATCCAGACGCTAATGATTGAAAATGTCTTGCCTCAACTTGAAGCAGAGACAAATCAGTTACTTTCGCGCCTGAGTGCAAATCAATTACACGTACAATTTGTAACTCAAAAAGCTGGACGCAGCGGTAAATCTACTAAGAAAAATAGTAAGTTGATTGATACTTTGGATATTTTGATTGCTGATGCCAGAGGGACGCGAGCTTATGAAACTTACTCTGGTGGAGAAGCGTTTAGAATTAACTTTGCCATTCGTTTAGCCTTAGCAAAATTATTGGCACAAAGGGCTGGAGCGGCATTACAGATGTTAATCGTGGATGAAGGCTTTGGTACTCAAGATCACGAAGGATGCGATCGCCTGATTGCAGCAATTAACGCGATCGCCCCCGATTTTGCCTGTATCCTCACCGTTACCCATATGCCCCACCTCAAAGAAGCTTTTGCTGCTCGCATAGAAGTTAATAAAACTCAACAAGGCTCACAGTTGCGCCTACTAGTTTAAATTTAAATAACAGCCGTATTTTTTCGGTTATATTTTTTGTCAAAAATAATATATCATCATAACAATTCTACTGAATAGACTTCTTGTAAAGATAAGCACAGTCTTAGCATGATATTTTAATATAGGGCTGTGCATCTTCTTTGTTGGAAAGTACGCACAAAAGTAGAACGAAGGCAGGAGGCAGGAGGCAGAAAGCAGAAGGGAAAAAAGTTTTTTAACTCTATCAATATGGTTACAAATAATACTAAATATCACAGCAGCAAGAAAGGGTATTTCTCCAAGATTTCATTCGAGCAAAAAAGATTCCTGCGTCAAATACCAGTAGGGGTAATGCTATTGGGAGCAAAGGCAGAAATTTTATTTTGTAATCCCATCGGTTGTAAATTGTTACAACGTTCAGAACAAGAATTATTAGGAACTTCTGCTTTTGGGCATACCTGGCAAGTTACACAAGTAGACAATACAGCTTTTGCTAACCCCCATTTACTACTTTCTCGCCACGAAAATCTGATTTTGGGTATTTCTCATCCCAATAACTGCGAACGCATTTGGTTGCTGGTAAATACGCAGCCCCAGGATGGTACGGAACAGGTAATTTGTACCTTTAGTAATATTATTGAATGGCAAAGCTGCGAATTGATCCTGCGTCACACCCACAATCGCTTAGAACAACAAAACCAGGTGCTTTTATCACTGGCAAAAGGCAGAAACTTGGCACAAGGCGATTTAAATACCGCTTTAGATAAAATTACCGAAGCCGCCGCCACTACCCTCGGATTAGAACGCGTCAGTGTGTGGCACTACAATAGCGATCGCTCCAAAATTCACTGCCTCAACCTCTACGAACAAACCCCCAATCGTCATAGCTGCGGTGTAGAACTTAGGGCAGTTGACTACCCAGTATACTTCCAAGCCTTGGAAGCAGAGCGTACCATTGCTGCCGATAACGCCTATACAGATGCGCGTACCAGTGAATTTAGCACAGCCTATCTGCCTGCTGTAGGGGTTACATCTATGTTAGATGCACCAATTTGGGTGGAAGGTGAAATGGTAGGTGTTGTCTGTCATGAATATACAGGCGGTGTGCGCCATTGGACTTTAGAAGAACAAAACTTTGCAGGTTGTATAGCAGACTTAGTAACTTTAGCGATTGAGGCAAATCAACGTCAAAAAGCTGAATCGGAACGTAAACAGACTGAAGTTGCCTTGGCGAAGCGGGAACATTACCTGGCAACGCTGGTAGAAGTACAACGGCGATTGCTGGCTGATGATACTGCTGGAAATTGTTACGCACATATCTTAGAATTACTTGGACAAGCATCAGGAGCAAGCCGCGTTTACTTGTTTGAGAACCATCAAGACAAAACAGGATGCTTACTTACCAGTCAGCGTGTCAAGTGGTGTGCAAAAGATGTCAAACCAGAAATCGATAAACCAGAACTGCAAAACGTATCCTTGCAAAAAGTTCTTCCCCGTTGGGGAGAAGTTTTAGGAAAGGGTGAAATCATTGCAGGTATAGTCGCCGAATTTCCAGAATCTGAGCGAGAAATTCTTGCCTGCCAAGAAATTCTTTCCATTCTGCTTTTACCTCTAACTGTAAATAACACATTTTGGGGTTTTATAGGCTTTGACAATTGTATGGAAGCACGCGCTTGGGATGCATTAGAAGTAGATTTGCTGGCAGCAGCAGCGGCAGCAATAGCTTTGCACCAAGAACGAGCCTTGGCAGAAAAAGCCTTGTTTGAGGCTAAAGATGAACTAGAAATTCAAGTTGACAAGCGAACACAAGCTTTACAAGATACAAATGAACAATTATTAGTGGAAATTGTCGAACGCTCCTCTGCCGAACGTGCCTTGCAAGCAGCAGCCCAAGTAGCGCAAAAGCACAGTTTAGAGTTACAGCAAGCCTTAGAAAATCTTAAAAATACTCAAACTCAACTTGTGCAAAGCGAAAAAATGTCTTCTCTTGGTCAGATGGTAGCTGGTATTGCTCATGAAATCAACAATCCCATCAATTTTATTGTTGGTAACTTAACACATGCCGAGCAATACATATCCAGCTTAATTGATATGTTGTGTCTGTATCAAGAAAATTATCCTCAACCAGTCTCGAAAATTGTTGAGCGATCGCAAGACATAGATTTTGACTTTGTAGTCATGGATCTGCCAAAGCTTTTAGAATCTATGCAAGCTGGCGCTAAACGTATTAGTAATATTGTCCTGTCTTTAAGAAACTTCTCGCGTCTTGATGAAGCGGAGATGAAACGAGTTAATCTGCATGAGGGAATTGACAGTACTTTATTAATTTTGCAGCATCGATTCAAAGATAATCTCTGCCATCCTCAGATTGAAATTATCAAAGAATACGGTGACTTGCCTGCTGTTGAGTGCTATCCAAGCAAGCTCAACCAAGTCTTTATGAATATTCTTAATAATGCTGTAGATGCATTAGAGCGAGTAGGAAAAGGAGGGGGAGAAACAGATGAGGAAGATAGGGAAAATGGGAAAGAGAAAAACTCCCTACACTTTCCACCCGCTTTTTCCCACGCCCTTCTTCAAACTTCCCACACTTCCCAATCCCCAGTACCCAATCACCAGTACCTAATTCCACAAATTCGGATTCGTACAGAGCTTGTTTGTTCGAGTAGAGTTCGCGTCAAAATTATTGATAATGGGGCTGGAATGAGCGAACAAGTTAAAGCACGAATATTCGATCCGTTTTTTACTACTAAACCCGTGGGTAGTGGTGTCGGCTTGGGATTATCGATTAGTTACCAAATTATTGTCGAAAATCACAAAGGTTTTTTGAACTGCACTTCCGAGCCAGGGCAAGGATCAGAATTTATGATTGAAATTCCGATTCGGCAGACAATTGCTGTTTAGGATGTTTGTGGAGAATGCGATCGCCTGGCAGCGATGGTGTAAGGTAATAACTTACATAGATTGTGTCTGAGCAAAAACCAGTCTAAAATTCAAATCTTTATTTCTACCCAGTGAGATATGCATTAGCTATTTAACCATACTAAGATGAAATCGCTTCTTTAAATCAAGGACGTGGGAGTATGGCAGCCTTGAAGCGTACTGCAAAAGCCGTATGGCATGGAAACTTAAAAAGCGGCAAAGGTGAAATTCATGCTACCAGTGGAGTACTCCAAGAAACCCCCTACAGCTTTGCAACCAGATTTGAAAACTCCCCAGGTACTAATCCAGAAGAATTGTTAGCCGCTGCTCATGCTGCTTGTTACAGTATGGCATTCGCATTTACATTGAGTGAAAAAGGATATCAGCCCCAGAGTGTGCAAACGCAGGCAACTTGTACAATTGAACCGCAACAAACAGGTGGTTTCAAAATTACCAAAATGCGTCTAGAAACTCAAGGGCAGGTTACTGGTATTGATACAGCATCCTTCCAGCAAATTGCGCAAGAAGCCGAAGCAGGATGCCCTGTCTCCAATGCTTTGCGTGGTGGAGTAGAAATTGAACTGCACGCCACTTTAATCTGAGTACAGTATAAATACTAATTAATTTATGGGCAGGCTTTCACAAAAAATCTAATACAAATACAGACTGTGTGGAGCCGCGATATATCGCAGTTGGGCAAAATTCATGTGTATTGTAATTAACGTGAATTAGTATGAAATTAGGTAGGCACTGCTTAACTTTCCTCAAATCCTTATTTTGATGTCGTGAACAGTACCCACCCTACAAAAATTGCTGCCTCCCCTACTAACCACTAACCATCTTAAACTCATCAAATTTAATCACTTCCCCATCTGGCTTGCGCGTATCAAAACGATAGCTACTTACTGTACCTGTACCCGTATCAAAGATACTGAAAACTGTGATGTCATTACTGGAAATATACGGCATTGGTTGCCCATCCTCATCTAGTATCGGCGCAAGCGTCGGTACTACTGGTTCTAAGCCATATGGATCGCCAATTGCTACGTAATCATGACTATGCCAAGGTGGTAGGTTCTTACGCTTTTTATCTCCATAAGCAGCACCGTAAGAGTTACCGACATTAGAAGTTTCGATAAAGTGCATTCCACAAGAACTACAAAAGCGATTCCATAAATGCGAATGCCCAAAAAATACTAACTGCACTCCAGCTGCTTCCAAAAGTGGCAATACATCGCGAATTATATAATCTGCTTGTTTGGGGTATTCGTAACGCACTGTCTTGATTTTGCCATCTTCATCCCGTTCTATTATCTGTACTGGATCTGTATAAGGAGGTATAATATTATCTCCTAAAGTATGGGGTGGATGATGCAGCATTACCACTTTATACTTGGCTTGTTTAAACTCAAGACTGTTGAGTTCTTGCAATAACCAGTTGTACTGTTTGCTACCTTTGGCAATCGGCTCATAAATATGCTGTCCGTAACCCCAATTTTCAGGATGATTTAATTCTGTTTCTGGCTCGCCGTATTTTCCTTTGTGTCCGTCATCGCTACTACTATAACGCCACATATTTGTAGCGTATAGCACTACCAAATGCACATCGCCAAAGCTGACTGCATAGTAAGTTTTTCCACCTTCTATACTCTGTGGAAGGGTAAAAATTTCTTCGTAGGTATCGGTATTAAAAGAATTTTCTTTTAACGAGTTCTCTGCGTACAAATTGAAGGCAACTTTACGGGGAATTGTATCGTTAAATTCTTCGTTTAAACTCCCTTCTTTAGCAAAGCGCCCCATAATCTCGTGATTACCAATGCAAGTAAACATTGGTGCATATTGAATAATAGCTCCCCCTGTGTAGATTGTTTTTTGGTCATTGTATGTCATTTCATAATTGGCACGACCTTGTAAACAAGGAAAAAACGCACCACCGCGATTATCGTCAAACCATTCACTAGCGCGATCGGGGATATTCGCTAAGTCACCTGCAAACCAAACTGCATCTACTTGCCCGATTGTTTCTACCACCTTTTGTAAATTGGCTGCCACCATAGGCTTGATTTGATGATCGGAGGTGAGGAGAATTTTCAATGGTGTGCCGGAGGTAGGATTTGGTGCAAGGTTAAACACCTTACTACTAACACTTTCCCCATCTTCACGCACACTTGTAACTTGATAAGAAGTTCTATTGTCAGGAGTTAAGTTAATTACTTCAGCCTCGTGCCGCCAAA
This sequence comes from Chlorogloeopsis sp. ULAP02, assembly GCF_038404745.2. NCBI lineage: Bacteria > Bacillati > Cyanobacteriota > Cyanophyceae > Nostocales > Chlorogloeopsidaceae > Chlorogloeopsis > Chlorogloeopsis sp. ULAP02. The sequence continues at coordinate 8,727 of NZ_JAYKTT020000048.1, forward strand.
TATGACGTTTAACCGGATATTGATAAATTTGTCCATCTTGAGTTTGACTTCTCACACGTGATTGTTGATCTTCACGAGTGCGAGTCAGTTTAGAAGTTTTAGCAAAGACAGTTTGAGTCAAATTCTCACCGTAAGAAACCATGTGTTTGTAACCAGCAAACTCGGTAAACCACACAACTCTCACAGAAGTTGAGGTTGGCAGTTGCAAAAATGGATCGGTGAGCAATTGAGGTGGCAATGTCATAAGCTGTCGTACATATAATTGCTGATTTATCAGAAGACGCCCACAATACAATTATTCTGCTTAATACTGATTTTTTACTTTCGAGATTAGGCGATCGCCTATATACCTATGTAATAGCAAGTTTACTATTGAAAAATTACATATAATTTATGTTTTATTTGCATAACACTTGTTCACTTTTTTATTCGAGTGAGTAAGGATATTCCCAATTGAGGATATTCTCATGCTTTTATAGTTATTGCTCCCCTCCCTTGTGGAGGGTTTTTTATGGGTGCCAATCGGCTGCTTCGCGTCAAGTAAAGCACTTTACTAATTTTGAACAAATAATACTTGACGTTAAAGCTAACCAGTAGAACTGGTAAAATCCGCTATCACCAGCCAAATTTTGCACACTCAAATCACCTAAAACCTTGTTTGCCAAAAAGCAAACAAAATTTTTGGACTTAGCAATTAAAATGCAAAGCTTAAAATTACAATTTTGGTTTCTACTCCCAACAATTGCTTTAACTGTCTGCCATCATTCCCAAGTTGCCCAAGCTTCTGGGTTTGCTCTATCTGAACAAAGTGTGAAAGGTTTAGGTAATGCTTTTACTGGAGGAGCGGCAGTAGTAGATGATGCCAGCACAATCTTTTTCAATCCGGCGGGATTGACGGAATTAGAGGGTAGCTCTGTTCAGGGTGGTGCTTTCTATATTGCACCAACAGTCCGCTTTAAAAATCAAGGATCATCATTATTTAACGGTACTCCCCTGTCTGGGGGCGAAGGTGGGGATGCGGGCGTCAACGCCGTAGTACCGAACTTGTATGCAAACTGGAGTGTTTCCGATCGCATTAAACTTGGCATTGGTGTAAATGTACCATTTGCACTGACAACCGAATATGAATCAAACTGGGTGGGACGTTATCAAGCAGTGAAATCCCAGCTGACAACTATTAATATTAACCCAGCGATCGCTGCAAAGTTAAGCGAGCAACTTTCAATTGGTGCAGGTGTGAATCTGCAATACGCCAACGCTGAACTTTCCAATGCAATTGATTTTGGCTTAATTGGGCTGAGTGCTGGATTGCCAACACAACCCCAATCTGCCGATGGTTTTGTGAAAGTGGAAGGTAACGATTGGAGCTTAGGCTATAACCTGGGTATTCTTTATAAACCTGACAACAATACCCGGCTTGGATTAGCGTATCGTTCTGCTATTATTCACCAACTTAGAGGAGAAGCAGATTTTACCGTTCCCACCGCTGCTGCGGCTCTTACCCAGCGTGGAGCATTCACAGATACAGATGCTGAAGCAGAATTAAAACTACCTGATACACTTTCTTTAAGTATTTATCAAAAAGTTTCTCCCAAATTTGCCTTGATGGGAGATGTAACTTGGACAAACTGGAGCCGTTTTGATAAATTGCAAATTGACTTTGATAACCCAGCCCAATCAAGTACAGTACAACCGCAAAATTGGCGAGATACGATCCGAGTCGGTTTGGGTTTTAACTACCAAGTTTTGGAGCAACTGACTTTACGGGCTGGGATTGCTTACGATCCTACTCCAGTTAAAGATGAGTATCGCACTGCTCGAATTCCAGATAGTGATCGCACTTGGTTAGCTGTGGGTGCCAGTTATCGACCTTCAGATTCTCTAAGTATAGATGTAGGCTATGCTCATTTGTTTGTTGATGATGGTTCAATTGAACAAGTCAGTAGAGCTGAAGGAAGTCTCAGAGGGAAGTACGAAAATCAAGTGGATATTGTAGGAGTGCAGTTAAACTGGAGCTTTTAACTTTGCTGTAGTCACTCTGTCATATCCTTAAGGAGGATAGAAGTCATTAGGATCTACTCCATCGGGAAACAAAAAAATTTCCTCACCTGAGCGCAGTCCATCATAGTAAAGTTGAATTGCTTTAGATAAGGTACAGAACTTAATTGGAACCCATCTGCTGTTGAATAAAAAGTAGACAACAACTCGGCTTGCTGTGTACTCATCCAACGGGAGTGGAAGTTGCCACGGTGATAACACTGTTTGCGTAAATTATAACTTTTTGTTATGACTAGTACTTATAATTTGGGATAATAGGTATTTCTAACACCCATCCCAAGTAAGGTTACCTTACCTTTCCTAAGTGAGAATTGAGGGCGATGGGCAAGGCTTCCGATCCATTGTTTTCGGTGAAAAAAGTATGCATGAGTTACACATCTTCCAATCGCGCCAAGTTATTTAGCCTAAAAGCACAAAGATATTTACTAAATCAACTCATGTTCTACCCTAGAAAATATAGCTAGATTAAACTTTAACTTGGGGTAACTATGAAAGTTTTAGGGCTAGCCCTAGCTACAGCCCTGTTTATACTAGTCACACCTGCTACAGCTGCGGAGTATCAGGGGAGAAATATAGATGGCAAAAAGTTAGCTGCCAAGGCTTACTATTACGCAACTGGTGGAGTTTACAACGTTCAGGTAAGATTCAAGGACAATAGAGCCACAATCTATTTTGATGGTGGTTCGCAAACAACTATACGGCTGAAGCAGCGAGCGATCGCTAATCCAAATCATATTGAAGGTTTCGGAAAATTAGGGCAGTTTCCTCTAGGTGGAATTTTGAGTATCGGTTTAGATAATGACAGTAATTTCATCGGTAATTCTCAACTGTCTGACTCTCCTCTTGCAGGCTTCTGGAGAATCAGTTTAGATTCAAAAGCTTTGCAAAACTTCATTCGCAAGTAACAAAAGCAGTTCTCCCTTGCCTCTTACTGCACTTGCCCTCCATAAGCTAATCGCGTAAAAATAATAATTAAAATGCTGTAATTTCTCTTAACAATGGCTCAAGCACAGCTTTTACAACCTATTTCTCCTGCTCAAACAGATACATACAAGCAGGGATACGATTACGATTTAGTTATTGTCGGCGGCGGAATCGGCGGCTTAACTCTCGCCTCAGCTTTGAAAGATTCCGGGTTAAGCGTGCTACTAGTGGAGGCAAAAGTAGAATCAGCAGCGGTATGCAAAGGGCAAGCTTACGCCGTGCATATGCTGTCGGCGCTGATTTTTCAAGGAATTGGAGTATGGGACAAAATATTGCCCCAAATAGAAGTTTACCGTCGCGTTCGCCTTTCTGATGCTGACTATCCAGATGTAGTGGAGTTTGCAACAGCTGATATAGGTACTAAAGATTTGGGCTATGTGGCAGAACATCAAGCACTGTTGTATCCATTGCAGGAATTTGTTCAAAATTGTCCTAACGTCACTTATCTTTGCCCCGCAGAAGTAATGAGTACCGATTACCAGCAGGATGTGGTGGCAATAGAAATCAAAGTGGCAGAAAAATTGCAGACAATCAAGAGCAAATTACTTGTAGCTGCCGATGGTTCGCGATCGCGTATTCGCCAAGCTGCTGGCATTAAAACTCACGGCTGGAAATATTGGCAGTCTTGTATTGTGGCATTCGTTAAACCTGAGAAATCTCACAACCACACTGCTTACGAAAAATTTTGGTCTAGTGGCCCTTTTGCAATTTTACCTTTGCCGGGAAACCGCTGCCGGATCGTCTGGACTGCGCCCCATGAAGAAGCCAAAGCTTTGTGTGCTTTAGATGACGAAAAATTCTTAAGTGAATTAAGTCGTCGTTTTGGCAACCAAATGGGCAAGCTGGAATTACTGGGCGATCGCTTTATTTTTCAGGTGCAGTTGATGCAAAGCGATAGCTATGCCCTACATCGACTTGCTTTAGTTGGTGATGCGGCACACAATTGCCATCCGGTTGGTGGACAAGGTTTGAATTTGGGTATTCGGGATGTAGCAGCTTTAGCTCAGGTAATCCAAGAAGCACACCAAGTCGGTGAAGATATTGGTTCTCTCAAGGTACTCAAACGCTACGAACGTTGGCGCAAGCGGGAAAACTTGGTTATTTTAGGTTTTACTGACTTGCTAGATCGAATGTTCTCCAATCATTTCTTGCCTTTGGTGCTACTTCGTCGCTTGGGTTTATGGTTTATGCAGCGATTACCTTTGCTCAAGGTATTTACTCTCAAGTTGATGATCGGCTTAAAAGGAAAGACTCCCAAAATCGCTCAATAAAGTTAACTTTTGAGCACTCTGCGGAACTTTAGATTTAAAGCCTAAATTTTACCCCATCATTCAACTTGAATATCAGGAAAGATAGGATGATATGGCAGCTTTACTGACAAATATTGTTTAAAAGATAGAGCAAACAGGGGCATATTTTTCCTAATAGCTTTTAATATGTTGTACAAGGTAAACAAACTTGTATTTCAGGACTTGAATTTAAAAACTTTATTTGATGCGATCGCCTACTACATCCTGGGTAAAGTATGAAAAAGGGATACAGCATTCTACTGTACCCCTAACTTTACTTCCTACTCTTGCTCGTTTGGTTTTTGCGGACGCTCAACAGCAGCAGGGTTAACTTCTGCTTCATCGGTTCTAGTAGAAGTATCACTGCGATTTCCTACAACTTCTTGAGGATCTTGTGCAGCATCATCGGCAGCATTTGTTAAACCGCTGGCATTAACGTTGGGTTTGGCAGAAGTGCCTTTATGACTTGCGTTTCCACCAGGCATAATCTTTCCTCAACTTGCGTAACTGAATATACTCAGCTTAGATTCGTAACAATGAGGAATACCCTATCTCCAGGCGTAAATTTGTACTACATTTCTACTGCTATAGGTACTTTCTCTAGTTATTTTTGGGCTGCCGCTAAAATTCTCTAATCGCGAAACACCAACTAACTTTGATAAACTCACCTTATAAGTATGATCCAGGTATTTGTTGCAGAAAATAGGTATAACAGGTTTGTGTCTGATAAAATCTGGTAAATTCAGCTTTTCGGTAAAGCGATCGCCTTCTTAACACGCAAGTAACATCTAAATAGCTATTTATATCTTCTGATATCAAAATATCTTCCTAAAGAGAGAAGGTATACATGATAAAAATCTCTCTAAAGAAAGAATTATGGTTGAAATGAATGATTAAAAATACTAATTAAACACGATGTGAAAAATCACCGCATCCCACATAACACAATGACACCCTTGCCATGGCTATAGCTATGGCATTTACATTTTTCATATCATAATTTGACTCACAAAAACGTGGAAATTTAACTAAGTAGAATGGCAACTTACTTCTTGAAGTTCTCACGCAAGCTTCCTGCACGACAATCACGCAACCACGACTTAATCGCTTGAGCAACAGCACTGTTACTACTATCCCGTGGTGGAGTGGGTGGTTTTTGTTTGGGATAGGAACCTGTCTGAGAAAACATCATTACCATCCACCAACCATTTTGAGATTTTATCAAAAATAACCAATGGAATTGCTGCAATTCAACAGCTTTCCCTTTGACATACTGCCTTTCTAAGGTAGTAAAGAATACTTGTTCTACTCCTTCGGAAGTGTATTTTGAAGTTTCCAGGTTATCTTCGGCAGGGTTAAGTGGTAGCGGTGTAAATTCAGGTCTTCCTGCTACCAGCATATAACTATAAATATCAACTGACCTTTTGAGACGTCGAGCACGTTGCGTGGCTCTATTGGAATAGGCTGGTAAATCCCGCAACAGCCGTGTAGTTAATGTTTCTATATTTTTTTCAGAACAAGTAGTTGTTTCTTGCTCTGGCTCATCCCTCTCCATCGTTGAAGAGGGGAGAATATTTCCACCATTTGTGCTGGTGGAAAGGGATATTAGGGAAGTGAGGTTAATCGCTAAAGCTTGATAATTTAGCCAATCGCAAATCAAAAAAACAAAAGCTACAACCCACAATCTATAATTTATCTTTCTCACACCTAAATTCATGCCAGCACTGCTAACTCTTCGCAGATTCTCTTCCAAGCTAACTCAGGTTCTACAGCAGCAGTAATCGGACGCCCAATCACAAGGTAATTTGCTCCTGCCTTTAGTGCTTGTACTGGAGTCAGCGATCGCTTTTGATCGCCTTTTTCTGCCCAAGTCGGACGTACCCCCGGACAAACTAACAAAAAGTCATTGCCACACGTTTCCCGTAATTGCGATACCTCTTGGGGCGAACAAACTGCGCCATCCAACCCAGATTCTTGAGCTAACAGTGCCATGCCAAGGGTATACTCTGGCAACTCTAGAGGAATTTTTAAATCAAAAGCTAGCTGCCGAGAAGAAATACTAGTCAGCAGGGTGATAGCAATAAGTTTTGGTGGTTGCACACCCGCTTGTGCAGCTCCTGCCTGTACTGCCTCTGTTGCCGCTTTTAGGGCATCACTACCAGCAGTAGCGTGAATTGTGAGCAAATCTACTCCATAACGAGCCGCCGCACGGCAAGCACCGACAACGGTATTGGGGATATCGTGAAATTTTAAATCTAGGAAAACTCGCTTCTGGCGGGATTTTAGCTCAGTTAAGATTTTTGGCCCTGTGCTGGTAAACAATTCTAAACCAACTTTCCAAAAGCTGACTTGTGGCAACTTCTCAACCAGAGCGATCGCCGCTGCTTCATCCGGCACATCTAAAGGAACAATAATTTTCTGATCGGGATTCATCTGTAGTTCATTATCAAAATTAAGGGGCTAGGGACTAGGGACTAGGCTAGATTCTTTCCTAGTACCTAGTACCCATTAATTTACAAATCTGACAAACTTGTTTTTCCCAAGTTGTAAAACTCGTCCGTATAATTCACTTGCTTCCTGGAAAGAAGTATCCACATCGGTGATGCGATCGCCGTCGAGTCGTACCCCGCCTTCTTGAATTTTTCGTCTTCCTTCTCCACTGCTTTTGCACAATTGAGTAAGATTGAGAAGGTAGAATAATTTGGCTGGAAATTGCACCTGAGCAAGAGAAAATTCAGGTACATCACCTGCTTCAATCAGGGTGATGGCTTCTTGTCCGTGATACTGCCTGACTATTTCTTGCGCCAATAATTTTTGGCGATCGCGTGGGCTTTCTGGCAATTTATCTAAAGATAAATCAGTCAGCAGTTCAAAATATTGTTTTAGCAGATGATCTGGAACACCCTGCAATTTTTGATATTTTTGTGCTGGATGTTCCAATAAACCTACGTAATTACCAAGAGATTTAGACATTTTTTGCACACCGTCAGTACCAATCAAAATTGGTAGTAGTACTCCAAATTGGGGTTTTTGTCCAAAATGGCGCTGTAAATCCCTTCCAACTGCTATGTTAAATTTTTGGTCAGTACCACCCAACTCAACATCTGCCTCAACCGCGACAGAATCATAGCCCTGCATCAACGGATAGAGGAACTCATGCAGAAAAATAGGATTCTCTTTTTTATAACGTTCAGCAAATCCCTCCTTTGCCAACATCTGTCCTACAGTCATAGTAGAAAGTAACTCTTGAATTTTTTCTAAGTCCAACTTAGAAAGCCACTCGGAGTTATACCTTACCTCTAGGGAGCCAGGTGTGTCGAAGTCTAATATTGGCCGTACTTGCTCAAGATAGTTCTGAGCGTTTTTCGCTACTTCTTCTTGTGTAAGTTGACGACGTACCTCCGATTTTCCTGTAGGGTCGCCAATCCTAGCCGTAAAATCTCCAATAATCAGCACTGCTATATGACCAGCATCTTGAAACGCTCGCAGTTTTCGCATTGGTATGCTATGACCAAGATGAATCTCCGCACCCGTAGGGTCGATTCCATATTTGACTCGCAAAGGTCGAGTTGTAGTCGTTAAGACCTTTTCTAAACTGTCAACTTCACTGTCAGAATCAGTTGGTTGTGGAAAAATTTCTGCAACACCACGATGCAACCAAGAAAAATCTTGCGTCATACTACTAAGAGATTGATTTTTACCTATGCTTTGTACTATCGAAGTAAGGTTAGTTCTAGTCACTAGCAATTATTCCGTTTGTCCATCTGCTCAAACTAATATAATTGCAAAAAATTAACTGCCTTGCTTCACCGAAGAAATTATAGTTATATTTACAAGTGAGGAAGTGATAACACCGTGTCGTCAAGTACTTTTGAAGATAAAGAATCTCAAGCTGGCGCTTCATCCGGCTTTGAGTTTTTAAAAGGAGTCGGTCAGGTAGCTGGCGGTACCCTGCTGTCAATCACGATGCTGGCAAGTTCTGTCGTGGCAGGAGGACTAGTTGGTTTAGCAATTAGTTTCCGTAACTTGCCAGATGTCAGGCAGTTACGTAACTTCTTACCATCCGAAACTACTTACATATTTGATATTAAAGGCAAATTATTAACAAGAATACACGGAGAAGCCAATCGAGAAGTTAAACCTTTAGATAAAATTTCTCCGGAACTCAAGCGGGCAGTTCTAGCGAGTGAAGATAGCGACTTTTACTATCATCACGGCATTAATCCTAAAGGCGTCGGACGTGCTGTAGTCACCAACTGGGCAGCAGGTGGAGTACGCGAGGGTGGTTCCACCATTACCATGCAGTTGGTAAAAAACCTATTTTTGAGTCACAGGCGGGAATTTACCCGTAAAATTGCAGAAGCAGTACTGGCAATTCGTTTAGAACAAATTCTCTCTAAAGATCAAATATTGGAAATGTACCTCAATCAAGTGTATTGGGGTCACAATAACTACGGAGCGCAAACGGCAGCGCGCAGTTATTTTAATAAATCAGCAGAACACTTAAATTTAGCTGAGTCGGCAATGATGGCGGGCTTGATCCAAGCCCCAGAAGAATACAGCCCATTTGTCAACATGGAAAAGGCTAAATATCAGCAAAAAGAAGTGTTAGGACGGATGCTCTCTTTGGGCTGGATCACCCAAAAAGAATATGATGATGCCCTCAATCAAAAAATCACATTGGGCAGAATTAAGTCATTTCAGGGTAGTGCGCTGCCTTATGTAACAAACAGCGTTGCTCAGGAAATAGCCAGGAAGTTTGGACGTGAGACACTCCTTAAAGGGGGTATGCGAGTCCAAACTACTGTTGATGCCGATTTTCAAAGAATGGCCGAGGAAACTGTCAGTAAGTGGCATAAAAATCTTCTCGGTCAAGGATTGTCTAAGAATCAAATGGCCCTTGTGGCAATTGATCCGCGCACCCATTTTGTCAAAGCACTGGTAGGTGGCGTAAACTCTAAAGCTGGAGAATTTAACCGAGCAACTCAAGCTTATCGGCAACCAGGATCTGCCTTTAAACCATTTGTTTATTACGCTGCTTTTGCAACTGGTAAATACGGCCCAGAAACTGTAGTTTCTGACACCCCAGTCAGTTATCGAGATGGTAGCGGTTGGTACAGCCCACGCAACTACGATGGTGGTTTTCAGGGTTCGATGACAATTCGTACCGCTTTGAAGTTGTCTCGTAACGTTCCGGTAATTAAAATTGGCAAATCTATAGGTATGAATAAAGTTGTCGAGACTTGTCGTACCTTGGGAATTATGAGTCCAATGGAACCCGTAACTTCTTTACCTTTGGGTGCTATTGGGATGACACCTATGGAAATGGCTGGTGCCTATGCTACTTTTGCAAATTATGGCTGGCAATCACCAACAACAGTAATTATTCGTATCACCGATAGTGCTGGCAATGTGTTGTTGGATAATACTCCTAAGCCACAGATGGTTCTGGAACCTTGGGCAGCAGCAGCAGTAATAGATACGATGCGATCAGTAATTACTGATGGTACTGGTAAAGCTGCTGACATCGGTCGTCCAGCTGCTGGAAAAACAGGTACAACCTCTTCAGAGAAGGATATCTGGTTCGTCGGTACTGTACCTCAGCTAACAACTGCTGTTTGGGTTGGTAGGGATGACAACAAACAACTGGCTAGTGGTGCTACAGGTGGCGGCAAAGTAGCACCCGTCTGGCGCGATTTTATGCTCAAAGCGCTCAAGGATGTACCAGTAGAAAACTTTAAATCACCTTCTCAGTTTCCTCGCCCCAAAGCAAAATAGAGGTACTAGGGACTAGAGACTAGCGACTAGGAGATGATAAATCAGAGTATAGAAATTAAGAACTAGGAATTTTTTATTTAGAGTTTTGATTTTAGAATTCTGTCCCTCTTCTGCTATTCCCTAGCTCCTATCCCCTATCCCCTAAGGTTGTTTTTCCAGTTCTGCTTTCATCCGTTCAAGGGTGAGTTGCATTTGGTCGAACATTTGCTGTGGAGTGACGCCAAACTGACTCAGCTGAGTTTTCAACTGCTGTACAGTCATTTGCGCCATGAAATCTTCAGATAGCTCGAATCGCTTCATAAAAATACGATACCGATCCATCATGGCTTCCATTTGCTCAATAAACAGCTTTTTTCCCTCGCGATCAAACTTGCCGTAGTTGTTACCAAGTTTGATCAAAGCTTGATAATCTTCAAATAGCTGTTTAGCTTCTTGCTGAACTATCTCAGAGTCAAAGAATCCCATGTTACTTCTATATAAATGAGTACCGTGAATCAGTAGCTCACTCTATTTTCAAACTTTTGCCTCTACCTATTATTCTAGTCTAGGTAAACAACACACAGAAAAAACTTCGGTTAAAGTACGGTTTATTATCGAAATTTCACTACTTGACGAAGTAGGCAAGATGATAATTGTACGTTAATTACCAAAAATAGAAGGACTCAGAACCCTGACTTCTAGAATTAAGTTGGGGTTTTTGTCATTCACCAATACAGATCTGCTTGTGATTAGAATTTGCAAACGCGGATGCTTGAGTAATGATAAAGCAATCAAGTTTAGCTAGAGAAGTTGGTTTGACTGTAAACCTACTCAGTAAAACAGCAAGAATCACAGTTTTTGCTATTGACAAAGGTTCGGTTGTTTCTTGTAATGTAATTCTTAATATAGAAACGCATTTTAGAGCAAAAGGATTTTGAAAGTTAAGTTTTTATACCGACGCAGATAGACTCTTGCCATACCTCAAATTTTTTGTTTGCAATGCACTAAAGTTAGCAAGGCATAATATTCACTTTGATTTGGCTCTAGTTTGATTGCGTGCCGCAATTGTTGTATGGCTGTTTTCCAATTCGCTTACTTGATATAAGCAATAGCTCTCTAATAATAACGTTGTGCGTAATTGTAGACAGACGGATTACCATCATTGTGTTTTTCAGATAAGGTTAGTGCTACTGATTCAAGTGCAAATGTTGGAAAAATAATAGTAGATTTCTTCTGAATACAACATTCTCTATTTTGAAATTTGAAATAACCTCAATTTAATTTGTTAATCGGTTTTAGCCAATAATCTAACGTCAAAAGATTTGTGACATATTAATAATGTGGTTATATCATGTTTGGTCTGTCAAAACAAAAAATATAACGCTAATATTAAAACTAGTTGTAATCTTCACTCTTGGTTAGCTTAAAATAGCAAGTATAACTACTAGTATAGTTATTTGAACCTTTGGTTAATTTTTGATAATAGCCGTAAGATTTCCATTGGAAATGAAACCACTGTGTATAGAAATTTAACAGAAAAGTTTTTTTGACAGTAAAACATTGAAAAGAACTACTAGAACTAATGAACAAATTTTACAAAAGAGTAAGTGATATAGATAAATACTGAAACTTGCTGGTAGTTACGGGGTATGGCAAAAATAAAAGTGTAAAGAACTGCCAAATCTGTGGTTATGGTGGTAACGCTCCCCACCGTATCTTGGGTGGCTGTCTGACCGTAAAAAATATGGTAGTAGTGAATTAATTGAGAATTATGTTAACTAAGCGAAAAAGCCGAAGTGTTGCTGCCGTTTTAGCTTTTGCTGGTACACTGACAATTTCAGGATTACATAAGTTTTATTTAGGACAGCCGCTGTGGGGTGTGTTGTATGTGTTACTTTCTTGGACACCCATTCCCAAAGTAGCTAGTGCCATTGAGGGAGTTTGGTACTTAACACAGGATGAAGAAGCTTTTGATCGCAATTTTAATCAGGGTAAGTCTGCTACTCGCAACTTGTACTCAGGAGCAAATCAAGTGGGAGCGATCGCCGAAGCTTTACGTGAGTTAGATGCTCTACGTCAAGATGGATTGATTTCTGAATATGAATTTGAGCAAAAGCGCCGTCAGTTACTCGATCAGATTTCTTAATTTGATAATAGTTGATAGGGGCGGGTTTTGTTGATTATCTTTCGCTTAAAACCGAGGATTTATCTTTTAAACCCGCACGCCAGTCGCTACAACGTGCTTAACCCGACGCCAGATGACGCCAGTCGCTACAACGCGCTTAACCCGCAAGGGCGCCCTGGCTCCGCAACGTGCTGCCTCCCGTACAGTAGTTAGTAGTTGATTGTTAACTACTAACTACTACCCACTATCCCCAAACGCTATGAATCAGGATTGGCTATCATTTCGACTCAACCCCAGACTACAAAAATTGCGTTCTAAACTACTGAACGATCCTTATTATCGACTGCAATCAACAGAAGAAATTACGATCGCTGCCTCCTTAGGTATCCGCATAGATGCTAATCAGGCAACTGTAGATGATTGGTTGCGCTTGCCGGGCTTATCGATTCACCAAGCGCGATCACTTGTGGAAATTTCACGTGCTGGTGTTAAATTTTACTGTATAGAAGATGTAGCTGCGGCACTAAGTGTGTCTGCACAGCGATTAAAACCTCTAGAACTAATCCTGACTTTTAGTTATTTTGAAGACGAAACTGAAGATAATATTACCTATGTCATCAATCCCAATACAGCAACAGTTGAGAGTTTAATTAAAGTACCTTTTATAGATACATCTTTAGCGGAAGCAGTCGTAGAAAATCGCCTATTACAAGGGCCTTATCAGAATTTAGTTGATTTCCAGCGACGGCTGAATCTATCCGGTGATATTCTTGCTCAACTAATGTACTATCTCAAGTTTTAATCAAGACGCTGATGTGATTTATTTTGTTAACCAACAATAGTCGGAGTAGATTACACTCCCACTTGTAAAAGTAAAGCTTGCATATGTTCCCAAGTTAAACCTTGTTGGATATAACGAGGAGCTTCAGGATTGTAAGGGCTATAAACTCGGTCTATTTTGAGAATGTTTGCTTCTTCTGGCAAAATCGGTACATCAGGATCAAAGGCTGTAGGACGCATCAAAGAACTAGAAAATCCTCGAAAAATAGCAATTTGGTCTTCTTCTCCAGCAATTTCTACCCTCACAAGTAAAACTTCTTGAGGACGTTTGGTAGTGTATTGTTCCAGTCTTTTACCTACAGAATTTTCCATATAGGTGTTTTATTAGTAGCTAATTGCTTTTTGACCATGAGCACCCTCGCAAGATTTTTACACCCTATTGTTGTGTTGCTGAACGTCCCTGTTTACCCAATTTAATTAAGACAAAATAGCTTAAGTAAAGCACGTAAATTACTAAACAAATAATGGCAAGAATGCCAAGAAAGCCAGGACTAGTTCTAGGATGGAAAAACTCTTTAAATAGTAATGGTGCCTCTAGCCAGACACGACAATTGGGATTGTTGCTTAGATTTGTAGAAAAAGCACAACCTAAAAAAGGTATAAAGGCAAGTGAACCTAAAATACAATAAAAAGTTGTAGCCCATCGCCAGGAAGTAAAGGTTAGCTTTAACGGGCCATTAGGATAATACTCAATTTCATCATTCAGATCCACCCAAAACCAGAGAGAAATAGGTATCAGGATACGAGCCATAAACCCAGAAATAAAACTGACTGGATATTGGGCAATCATTAAGTAAATCGTAATGACTAGCAAGCTCGATACTCGCCAATAAATAGTCAACAAGCGTTGCATTCCCTCGGCTTTTTGCACAAATGCCCAGATTAAAAGAATAAGGGGAATAATCACTGTAAATAATACTGCTAGTCTGTAATCCATCCAAACTAGGGGACGAAACCAAACTTCATTATTCATAATACTTCCAGGAACTTTAAATAATAGCTAGATAATATACTTATACCTAATAGCTAAAAAATTTATGAGGCTGTTAGTAGCAACTCTAAAACCAACAACTTATATACTGCAATAAGTAAATTCCCTTAATTAGCCTCAGGGAGAGTTAGGGAACTCACCCTTATTGGCAGAATTCTTGACGCCTTCATCATGAACTCAAAAAGTGAGCAATTTTCTGGTTGCTTTTTCAGAACACACCTGAGAATTGCTACTTCCTTTTCTTATGTCATTACAAAGAATTAAACAAGAAAGAGTAAAATCTTGAGCTTCAGAAAATATGAAGGAGCAAGAGTGGAAAATTAATTAAATAGCTCCGAGTAGCTGGTTGCGACTCAAAAAGAAAACTTGACTTAGTTTATTTTTAGTCGTCGTAAACCCGGCATTCATCAGCCTCAGGGTTATCATCGCAATATTTCTCGAAAGCTGTTTTTGGCTTTGATTGCTTTTGGTGGGAAGCTTCTGCTTGTAGTTCTTCTACTGCATCCCAAGCTGCGGCGCACTCGGCTGAGTTGCTACCTGTAGCATCACAGACAGCACGAGCTTCTTCACGTTCTTGTTGGATTTTGTCTTGGATGTTGGACATAGTCGTGTTCTTGCAATGTGTAGTTGATACTAGTATGGAAAAAGAACAGGGAAAGTTATTGTTGCTGTATTCTTAACTATTTTAGCTACTGAGTTGCTAGTTTGAGTATTTTTACTTGCTACTCAATCACAATTACAGCAAATAACGGTATAAATGCTTGATTACTGAGATGTTTTAAGATTTGGCAGAACATTTACTAGAAGTAGAGATTATACAATATCTTTAGATGTGTGTAATAGAGATGTGTGTACTAGGGAATAATAACCTTAGTTTTCTGGGATAGATACAAAGGGCTGGCTTCACCTAGTGTGGTATGCAATTTTATGTTTTCCAGAATCCAAAATAAACAAGCTACTAGCCCCATAAGATAAAGAACGTAAAACTCATGGCAGACCAGATGCAGTGGACAAACGCCCTGTCAACCCGTCCTTCTCTAGAAGCAGCTATTGCAGATGTTGTAGCACGGGCTACCTCTTCATTATCAGCTCCTGCGGATTTAGGGCTGGTATTCATTTCGTCTGCTTTTACAAGTGAGTACTCGCGATTATTGCCTTTGCTGGCACAACAGCTTTCAGTGCCTGTGCTAATTGGCTGTAGTGGTGGTGGTGTAATTGGCTCAACCGTAGAAGGACAAACCCAAGAATTGGAAGCAGAGCCAGCCCTCAGCCTGACTTTAGCTCATCTTCCAGGGGTAAATATTAAAGCTTTTCATGTTGTTGCCGAAGATTTACCTGATTTGGATGGCCCACCTAATGCTTGGATTGATTTAATTGGTGTACCTCCTACTCCTACGCCTCAATTTATTTTGTTATCTGCTTCTTTTTCCTCTGGTATCAGCGATCTATTACAAGGGCTAGATTATGCTTATCCTGGCTCGGTGACGGTGGGAGGACAGGCTAGTGGTGGTGTAATGGGTGGTCGCATCGGGCTTTTTTGTAATGATCGCCTCTATCGGGGAGGAACGGTTGGTGTGGCTTTGAGTGGCAATATTGTTTTAGAAACGATTGTGTCACAGGGATGCCGACCAATTGGTAAGCCGTATCAGGTAACTAAAGGCGATCGCAACATAATTTTGGAGTTGGATGAACAAGCACCACTTGTAGTATTGCGAGATGTGATTGCTGAGTTGAGTGACGAGGATCGAACACTGGCACAGCATTCTTTATTCGTTGGTTTGGCAATGGATGAATTTAAGCAGTGTTTGCAGCCAGGAGATTTTTTAATTCGTGATATTCTCGGAGTCGATCCTGCCGGAGGAGCAATCGCGATTGGCGATCGGATTCGCCCCGGACAACGCTTGCAATTCCACCTACGCGATGCGGAAGCCTCAGCGGCTGATTTGGAATTCCTTCTTCAGCAATATCAAACTCAACAATCTTCTTTTGAGACAGCCGTCGGTGCGTTAATGTTTTCCTGCGTAGGAAGAGGTGCAGGACTTTATGGCAAAGCGAATTTTGACTCGCAGCTCTTCCAGCATTATTTGAATAATATCCCTCTGGGGGGCTTTTTCTGTAGCGGCGAGATTGGCCCTGTTGGTAATAGTACTTTCCTACATGGTTACACTTCTGTGTTTGGAATTTGTCGAGAAATTAAGGACTAGGGATTAGGAAGAGAAGGAGAGCAAGAAATGAGGGAGATAGGGAAGATGGGGAAGATGGGAAGAATTTACTCTTATCACTTCCTTGCCTCCCCAAACTTCCTCAAATCCTTTTCCCCCTGTCCCCTTTCTTTGCGTCGCCGTGTCCCCGCGTCCCCGCGTCTTCTTCCCAATCCCCAATCCCTAAAGCAGTAATGTGCTGTTGTTATCAATTAAGGTAGGTGCGCCACAGGTTGCGAGCGCTCCGTACTTCTCAAAATAGCGGCGTACTTCAGGGGGAAAATGCGGGTAGTCAAACAGTGCATCCCCACTGGCAATATTTGCCCAAAAGTCTCGGAGGCTAGGAGTAAATTCCTTTGCCTGTTCTACAGGTAGGTTGAGGGGAGGTAGTGTGAGGAATTTCATCAAAAAGGGAGTACTGCGATCGCCCATCCACTTCCGTGATGCTTGTTGCAAATCTGGGAAATCAGGTACTGACTCAACCCGATGAGATAAAATTTGTAACCACTGCCTACCGTGGTTATCTTGACGAAACTCTAAAACTCGATACGGATGAGGATAACTAACTAAAGAACCAGTAGTAATATCATATACTCCTTGAGAGTAGGCTACATCTTGAACGTGTAAGTGTCCTGTAAATACCAGCTTGACACCATAGTGCCGTAACAACTGCGATAATTCTGGTGCATTTTCTAACATATAGCGATTTGCCATCGCATGACGTGATTGATTCGGTAGATGCTCAACCACGTTGTGGTGTACCATCACCAATACCAACTCATCCCCAGACGCAGCTAGCACCTCTTCTAACCACCCCAGCTGTTTGATATCTAAGCTTCCTATTTGCTCTCCCTGGTCATTAAAAGAGTTAGAATTCAGACCAATCAGCCTCACTCCCGGTAGTACTTGACAAGTGTAATAACATTTTTCTGGTTCGCTGTAGCCAAATTTACGGTAGTAATAAGGGAAATCCGCAAAGGCAATTGATTGGCGATCGGCGTGTAAAACAGGAACATCGTGGTTGCCAGGCACAACATAAACAGGAAAAGGCAACTTTGCGAGGCGTTCTTGTAACCAAGCGTGATTATCTGGCTCGCCGTGTTGAGTTAAATCTCCTGGTAGCAAAAGAAAATCTAAATCTAATTGTGTTAAATGTTCTAGAACACTCTCAAAAGCTGGAATGCTGACTTCCACCAAATGAAAGCGACTAGGATGATCCCAGATTGTATGGGGACACGCAACGTGTAAATCGCTGACTATGGCAAAGCGAAAATTGGAAATCATTGCAGTAAGGACTATCTTAAAAATTAGCGTTTCAAAAACTCTTTGCAGATGAGTATAACCTTTGCTTTCTAATTCTGCTGAAGTGCGATCCCGCTTAATATATGTATACAAATTACAGCTAGCAACTAACAGTTATTAATTAGTCTGTGAAGAAAATTATGCCTTTGAGTAGGTGTAAAGTGATGAAAATTTTGGTTAGCTTAAAGTAGATAAATACTTTGTCTTTTGCTCACATAACTTTCAATCATCAGATGATTTGTCTGATGATTTTTAATAGTAGGGTGTTACGGCTATGTGATGATTTGAGAGTTTAAGAGAATGAGAATGAGCCGTAATGCACCCTACTGGACTGACTTAATATTTTTTGGCTATCAAGTTTATAATTTATGTCTGATATAAATTAAAATGGCAAGCAAAAATCATGTTTGAGAAATCGACCACCGATGGATACAGGTAATTTATCTGTGTTTATTTGTGTTTGTTATGATCATAAAATTATTTAGGTATGACTCAAGGTGAGTAGGGCTAATTCACGTTAGATGTAATTTATGTAGTTCGAGCGATCGCTCTTGAAGACGACATAACCATTGAAAGTCTGAATAGAGTGTTATGACTAGAACCTATTGGCACCTGAAGCTTCTAGATAGAAAGCGATGAGGCAAACATAGAAAACTAAAAATGTTTTATTGTAAATCGTCAGATGAACTCTCTGATGATTTTTTTATTAGTCCTATGAAAACAAGAGTTGATTTAAATTTCCAGAAAATTCCACACAATGTTTGGATATTGGGTTTCGTTAGTCTGTTGACAGATATTAGTTCCGAGACAATTCACTCTCTGTTACCTTTATTTCTCGTCTCGGTTTTAGGAGCTGGAGTGTTA
Organism: Chlorogloeopsis sp. ULAP02; assembly: GCF_038404745.2. Taxonomy (NCBI): domain Bacteria; kingdom Bacillati; phylum Cyanobacteriota; class Cyanophyceae; order Nostocales; family Chlorogloeopsidaceae; genus Chlorogloeopsis; species Chlorogloeopsis sp. ULAP02. The sequence continues at coordinate 27,138 of NZ_JAYKTT020000048.1, forward strand.
ACTGTTGGCTTGATTGAAGGTATTGCAGAAGCAACTGCTTCGGTATTTAAAATTTTTTCTGGAGCACTGAGCGATTATCTGGGGCGGCGTAAGGGGTTAGCAGTATTTGGATATGGTATATCTACACTGGTTAAGCCCCTATTTGCACTCTCGACTAGCCCGAATTGGGTGTTAGTAGCTCGCTTTGGCGATCGCTTAGGAAAGGGGATTCGGGTAGCGCCCCGCGATGCATTAGTCGCTGATGCTACTCCCGTTGGTATGCGTGGATCTGCTTATGGATTGCGCCAATCTCTCGACACTATAGGAGCATTTTTAGGGCCTTTAGCAGCATTTTCTTTGATGGCACTTAGTGGCAATAATTTCCGCCTTGTATTTTGGTTGGCTGTAATTCCCGGTGTTCTGGCGGTGATTCTACTTGCACTTGGTATACGCGAAACGGGTACAACAGCCCATAAGCAGTCTCGAAGTCATCCATTGCACTTTCAAGCTCTTGCAAGCTTGAGTCGAGAGTACTGGATTTTGGTAGTGGTGGCATTATTGTTTAATTTGGGCAACTCCAGCAATGCTTTTTTGTTACTTCGTGCTTCTCAAGTTGGTATTTCCGCTACCTTGGTGCCACTTACACTGCTCGTCATGAATCTGGCTTATTCCCTTAGTGCTTATCCAGCAGGCATACTATCTGACCAATTGGGACGAGTTAAACTGCTGGTTGTAGGGTTGTTGTTATATGCTCTAGTCTACTTGGGCTTTGCTTTTGTCCAATCACCTTGGCAAGTCTGGAGTTTGTTTGCTCTTTACGGTTTACATTTAGGTATTAGTAAGGGCGTATTGTTGGCGCTAGTATCGGATAAAGTTCCTGCTGCACTGCGAGGAACTGCATTCGGGTTTCTCAACCTAGCAGTAGGTGTAGCACTTTTGCCAGCTAGCCTTTTGGCTGGTGGATTGTGGCATCAATTTGGCTCAACAATAACCTTTATCATTGGTAGTATATTTGCACTGGTCGCTGCGCTGATACTACTATTCAATAATTTTGAGTGATTGAAACATAGATATGCCCATCCGAGTTCGCCAACACGTCAATCCATTAGCACAAAAGTATCAAAACCCTGTCACTTCCCTCGACTGGGAAAAAGTCTATACCCAGCCAAACCAACCGCTACATTTAGATATTGGCTGCGCGAGGGGAAGGTTTTTGTTGAAGATGGCACCTATAGAACCAAATTGGAATTTTCTTGGTTTGGAAATTCGCGAACCTTTAGTAGACGAAGCCAATCGGTTGCGGGATGAGTTGGGATTGACGAACTTATATTATTTGTTTTGCAATGTGAATAACTCGTTGCGATCGCTTTTATCAACCCTGCCCACGGGAAGTTTACAGCGCGTCACGATTCAATTTCCCGATCCGTGGTTTAAAAATCGCCATGCAAAACGGCGTGTTGTGCAACCAGAGTTGGTTACAGAACTGGCAGATTATCTCGTGCCTGGGGGAATTGTCTTTTTACAGTCGGATGTGGAATTTATAGCAAAGGAGATGTGCGATCGCTTTGCTTGCCACCCTGCTTTTCAAAGACAGGGTAAAGGAGAATGGCTAAGAGAAAATCCGCTACCAGTTCCCACAGAACGGGAAATAGCTACCCAAAAGAAAGGTGAACCTGTTTATCGTGCAGTTTTTGTAAGAGTGGGAAGTTAGAGGATAGAATGAATCCACTGTCGGGAGGTATGGCAAATGCAGACTCAGCAGCGTTACTACACTCCAGAAGAATATTTGGCAATAGAAGAAGTTGCACAGTTCAAGAGTGAATATCGGGATGGAGAAATTGTACCGGTGACTGGAGGTTCAATTAACCATAACCGCATTGCTGGAAATGTTTATGCTTATTTGAAGTTTCAGTTACGTGGCAAAAACCAAGAAGCTTTCATGAGTGATTTGCGGCTTTGGATTCCCCGCTATAGGCAATATACATATCCAGATATATTGGTAATTCAGGGAACCCCAGCTTTGCATAACAGTAGAACAGATACCATTACAAATCCTTTGTTGATTGTTGAAGTTTTATCAAAATCAACTCAACAATATGATCGCACTGAGAAATTCCGTTATTATCGCTCAATTCCTGAATTTCAAGAGTACGTGCTGATTAATCAATACGAAGTTCAAGTAGAACAATATATTAAAACTGGGGAAGGTGAATGGCTGTTTCGAGAATATGAAACAGAGAGTGCCATTATTGCTCTTTCCTCAGTCAGCTTGGAAATGGCGATCGCTGATATCTACGAAGGTGTTGATTTTAACCAAAAAGAATCTAATTAAGCT